>DASXCN010000001.1:0-2204 GCA_036491155.1 Solirubrobacteraceae bacterium
TTCGAGGGAGCGGCACAGAAGAAGACGTATGCGCTCGTCGGAGCAGCGGCTGCCATTGCGGCGGCGGTCGGCCCGCTGCTCGGCGGGTTCCTCACGACCTACCTGTCCTGGCGCGTCGGCTTTCTGCTCGAACTCGTCGTCATCGCGGTCGTGCTGTCGCAGGTCGGGCGCCTGAAGGATGTTCCGTACACGGGCGAGCGGCAGATCGACGTGGTCGGCGCGGGCCTGTCCGTGGTCGGGATGGGCGGCGTGGTCCTGGGCATCCTGGTGTGGCAGGAGGGCGGTGATTACGTCGTACTGCTCATCGCGATCGGCGCGGTTGCGCTATGGGCGCTCGCCCGGTGGCTCGTTCGGCGCCACCGCGAGGGAAAGGTCACGCTGCTCGACCCGGATCTGTTCCGGCTTCCGAACTTCAGGACCGGGATCACCGGGCAGATGTTGCAGAACGTCACCCTCGGCGGGGCGATGATCGCGCTCCCGATCTTTCTGCAGATCAAGTTGGAGTACAACGCCATGGAGACCGGCCTGTCGCTCGCTCCGCTCTCGCTCACCATGTTCGCCGTCGCGATCCTGGCCGGCCGGAAGGCCGGCCGTCGGCGCCCCGCCGGGATCATCCGCACCGGTTTCGTGCTGAGCACCATCGGTCTGGCTCTGATCCTCCCGATCGTGCCCAGAGCCCACTCCGGCTGGTACCTGGTGATCCCACTGATGATCGTGGGTGCGGGCCTCGGGTTGCTGGTCTCGCAGCTGAACAACTACACGCTCGCCCCGATCGACGAGGAGCGCATCAGCGAGGCGGCAGGCGTGAACTCGGCGGCCGGCTCGTTCGGGCTGTCGTTGGGCCTGGCCGTGGCAGGTGGCGTCATGCTCGCAACCCTCTCGCTGGCCTTCACGAACATGACAAACGCGAGCCCCGTGATCCCCTCCACCCAGCAGCACCAGATCGCCCAGACCCTCGAGGACGACGCGCAGGTCGTCAGCAACACCCAACTCGCTGAGCTCCTCACCGACGAGCCGCCGGCCGTTCGTGAGGAGGTCCTCAAGATCAACAGTGACGCAACGAATCTGGCCCTCCAGATCGCGTTGCTCATCCCGATCATCGCGAGTCTGCTTGGGTTCGCCCGCGCGTCACGGATGGTGCGCCTGCCGGACGTCGAGCCTTCAGCCTCTGTCGAAGCAGCGGCGCTGGGCTGACCGAGCTGGGCAGTCACTCGCTCCGGGTGACGTCAGACTGCGCTCGGCAGCCTTGCCGTGAGCGAGTTGGTGTTGGCGGTGGCCGGGGTGCTTGGCACCGGCAGCCACTCGTTCTCGGCGGCGCAGTGTCGTGCGCTGTCGAGAAAGCGTGTGACCGCGGGTGATTGGGCGCGCGCCGGCCAGAGGATTGACCACTCCGCCAGGATTGGTGGGTCGACGATGCTGCGGGCGACGACACCTGGTTCGGCCTGGGCGGCGTGGAAGGCGAACGAGGTGGGGATGAGGCCAACCTCGCGTGCCCCGAGCAGATGCGCGAGCGACGCGTGGACGGACGGTTTGGGGAAGGCTTTGACCTGGGGCTGGAAGCCCGCGCGCTGGCACGATTCCATGATGCGGTCGTAGTAGGCCGGAGCTAGCTCGCGAGGGAACAGAAGCACCGTCTCGTGCTCGAGGTCGCCCAGTGAGATGGACTTCGCCTCGGCTAGGCGGTGGCGTTTGCCGACCAGCGCGGCGACCGGCTCGACCCGGAGGGCTTGGGTGAGGATGCCTGTCATCGGGTCGGGATGCAGGGCGAGCCCGATGTCGAGATCCCCACCGAGCACGCGGCCGGGGATCTCGGCGCTGAACAGCTCGCTGGGGATGACGGTCAGGTTCGGGTTGTCGTTCTCGACGAAGGCGAGGATCGTCCCAAGAGTCTCGAAGCTGGCCGGTGGGGCGAAGCCAAGACGGACCGTTCCGGTGATACCCGCGCCGGCAAGGCCGGTGCGCTCGGCGGCGCGGTCGAGCGCAGCGAGCGCCAGCGGCGCCTCTTCGAGGAGCGCCTGCCCGGCGGCGGTGAGCTTGACCTCGCGGCTGGTGCGCACGAACAACTCTGTGCCCAGGGTCTGTTCGAGCTTGTGGATCTGGTTGCTGAGCGATGGCTGGGAGATGTAGAGCCGAGCGGCGGCGCGGCCGAAGTGCAGTTCCTCGGCGACGGCCAGGAAGTAGCGCAACTGACGGGGCTGGAGATC
>DASXCN010000002.1:0-3084 GCA_036491155.1 Solirubrobacteraceae bacterium
GGCAGGCCCGGATCGCCGTACTCAGATCCGGGCCTGACGGGGGCTCAGCGCATCTCGCCGGTGTGGCCGAGCGAATAGCGACCCGGCTGGGGCCATACGCACAGGCCGTGCGGGCCGGCGCCGACCGCGATGGTGGCGCGCAGCCGCCCGGTGCGCGTGTTGATCGCGTAGACCACGGCGTTGTAGCGGCCGCTCAGCCACAGCGTGGCGCCATCGGCCGACACGCCGCCCATGTCCGGGCTCGCCGGCTGCGGCAGCCGCCACGTCCTCACCACCCGCCGCGACCGGAAGCTGACCACGGACACCGAGCCCGCCAGGCGGTTGGAGACGTACAGGAAGCGCGCGTTGCGGCTGGGGTAGAGGCCGTGGGCACCCGCGCCGGTATGGAGGAAGCCGAGCACCCGGAAGGACCCGGGGTCGATCTCCCACAGGCCGCCGTTGACCTGGTCGGCCACGTAGAGCGTCCGCCCATCGGGGGCGAGCTTGACGTCCTGAGGACTGGCGTCGCCGTGGTTGAGGACGAGGGTGCGCATCAGGCGCTGGGTGCGCAGGTCCACCTCGATCATCCGGCCGGCGAACTCGCAGCTGGCGTACGCGTAGCGCCCGTTCATGGAGAAGTCCATGTGGTCGACGCCGCGACACGCGGGGACCGACAGCGAGTGCACGAGCCTCATCGTCACCGGCCGCCGGAAGTCCAGCCGTTGCAGGCGCTCAGCCACGACGATGGCAAACCGGCCGTCGGGCGTGAAGTAGAGGTTGTAGGGATCGGCGACCGGGATGGGGCGCCCGCCGGGACGTCCGGTGCGGGGGTCGACGGGGGTGAGTGAGTTGCCGAGGTCGTTGTCGACATAGAGCGTCCCGAGGTTCCAAGCCGGCGTGACGTGCTGGGGCAACGCGCCGGTGGCAAATCGCGCGACGATGCGCATCGTGCGCTGACTGATCACGTCGACCGTGTTGCTCATGCTGTTGGGGACGTAGACGAGCGCGGGGTCGCCGCGGACGGCAGGACTCAGCATCCCCGCACCGTCGAAGCGGTAGACGTCCGCGCGCTCTCGGGTCGGCTCACGCGAGCCGGCGGCGGCGGCGGACGCCGCGGGCCCGACGCGGGGCGCGGTGGTGGTGATCGGCGCGGTCGGGGACTGCGCGGAGCTGTGCCCGCCGTCGCCACAGGCCGAGACGGCGACGGCGACGAGCAGGGCAAGGGGGAGCAGGCGACGCGGCACGCCGCCAGTGTCGTCTCCGTTCCCCAAGCCGCGCCTATGCGAGCGGTGAGAATGTTCATAGTCCGCCCCGCACGGCGCCTGGCGTGGTCTAGCCTCGCCGCCATCCGGCGCGGTGCCCTCAGATCGACGGTCGTTGCGATGGCTCTCGGCGTCGCGGCCTGCGGTGGCGCGAGCGGCGGCCACAGCGGTTCGCCGGCGCCCGCCTCGGCCGGGCACGGCCGCACCACCACGAACGGGCACAGCCCGTCGCAACGCGCCGCGGCCGGGGCGCCGCGCCGGCCGGCGGCTCACCCGGTCGCCCTGCGCTACCACGCGCTGTACACGCTGCCGGCCCCACTGCGCGACCCTGCCTACGCCGTCCTGGGCGACGGCCGCTTCGCCATGCTCGGCGGCCTGGACGGCGCCGACGTGTCGGTGGCCGGCATCGAGATCGCCGATCTGCACCGGGTCCTTCATACGGGCGCGCTGCCCGGTCCCCAGCACGATGCGCAGGCCGCCCTGCTCGGGGGCCGGATCTACGTCTTCGGCGGTGGGTTCACCACGGAGCTCGATCACATCCTCATGTACGAACCGAGCCGGGGTCAGACGTCCCCCGTCGGCGCGCTGTCGGTGCCACAGTCCGATGTGGCCGTCGCCCAGGCCGGCGACACCGCATACGTCGTCGGCGGATTTGACGGCACCAACTACCTGGACACGATCGTGGCGTGGAGCCCCGGGCGCCGGCCGAGGGTGGTGGGGCGCGTGCCCGTGGGGCTGCGCTATGCGGCGGTGACGATCGCCGGCTCGGGGCTATACGTGCTGGGCGGCGTGACCCCGGCGCAGACCAGTGACGCGATCTACCGCTTCGACCTCGCCACGCACCGCGTGCGGCGGATCGGCACGCTGCCCCACGCCACCGAGCACGCCAACGCCGTGACGCTGGGCTCGACGATCTATCTGGTCGGCGGCCGGGGCCCGGGGGACACCGACCAGACCTCGGCCATCTACGCCGTGGACCCGCTGACCGGACGCGCGCGGCCGGCCGGGCATCTGCCCCGGCCCACCTCGGACGCGGCCGTGATGACGCTGGGGCCGGCGATCGTCGTCGCCGGGGGCCAATCGCCCACCGGGACGCTGGCCGGCGTCGGCGAGCTGGCGCCCGCCGCGGGGCCGTAAGGCCGGGGTCGACCCGCGCCGTCAGCGGCGGCGACGGCCACCGCGCAGGTCCTGTCGTGTGCGGGAATAGACGTAGTAGGCGAGCGGCACGCCGAGATACCCGGTGAGCACGATCAGGACATCGCCTGACGGCGCCCGGCGCAGGGGCCGGATAGGGTCCTCGCGGTGTTCACCATCGCCGCCCGCAGCCCCGGCTCCCGCGCGCGTCGCGGCACCCTGCACCTGGCCCACGGCGACGTCCAGACCCCGGCCTTCGTCCCGCTGGCCACCCGCGGGTCGGTCAAGACCCTGGAGCCGCGCGACGTCGCCGCGCTCGGCTACGAGATGGTCCTGGGCAACACCTTCCACCTCTTCCTCGCCCCCGGCCACGAGCTGGTGGCCGAGATGGGGGGCCTGCACGAGTTCATGCGCTGGGACGGCCCGATCATCACCGACTCGGGCGGCTTTCAGGTGTTCTCGATGGGGCACGGGAGCGTGGCCGACGAGATCAAGGGCCGGCGCCGCCAGGCCGGCGGCGGCTCCGGCGGCGCTCACTCCAACGGGACGATCCTGGCCATCGAGGAGAAGGGTGTGCGCTTTCGCTCCTACCTGGACGGCGGCGAGCGCTTCATGGGCCCCGAGACGTCGATGGAGGTGCAGGCGGCGCTGGGCTCGGACATCGCGCTCGTGCTCGACGAGTGCACGCCCTTCCACGTCACCCGCGAGT
>DASXCN010000003.1:0-7910 GCA_036491155.1 Solirubrobacteraceae bacterium
GCGTCGAGCGAGACCGGGACGGCGCCCGCGCTGTGGCTGAGATCCCACAGGGCCAGCGCGCCCGCCTCGTGGGCCAGCGCGGTGATCGCGCGGGCGTCGAGGATGAACGCCGAGCGGTAGTTGACGTGCGAGAACGTCACCAGCGCGGTCCGCTCTGAGATGAGCGCCGCCACATCGGATGGCTCGGGGCCCGCCGCGGGATCGGCTCGGACCCACAGGATCTCGAGCTCGCGCTCGGCCGCCAGGCTCTCGAGCACGTAGCGGTCGGTGGGAAAGTTGTCGACGTCGGTGATGATCTGGGTGCGGCCCGGCCGCGCGCTCAGCGCCGCGGCGGCGAGCTTGTAGAAGCACACCGTCGTGGAATCGGCGACCGCCACCTGGCCTGGCGCGGCCCCCAGCAGCGCTGAGCCCAGCCGGTCGCCGAGCGTGTGCGGGAGCTCCATCCACCCTTCGCTCCAGGCGCGGATGAGCCGCTGCCCCCACTGGCTCTCGATGACCGTGGCGACGCGCGCCGCCGCGTCGCGCGGGAGCCGGCCCAGAGAGTTGCCATCCAGGTAGATGAGCCCGTCGTCGGCCACCGCGAAGCGCTCGTGGAAGGCGCGCAGCTCATCAGCGGCGTCAAGCGCCGTCGCCTCGGCCCGGTCAGCCACGCACGTTCCGTCTGTCCCCGGCTGAGCCGGCCGGCGCCCCGGCGCGCCCGGTCACTCCTCGTGGAACGCTTCGGACAGCCATTCCGCGCAGATGGTGGGGTTGACCTTGGCGTCCAGGACGAGGGGCCGCGGCGCCGGCTCGGCCAGCCAGGCGTCGACGACGTCGAGGTCCTCGGGGCGGCGGACGGTGGCCGCCCGCGCGCCGCAGGCCCGCCCGATCGCGGCCAGGTCCGCGTCGGGGAACTGCACCATGGAGACGTCATGGCCCATGGGGGCGAAGTGGTGGACCTCGGCACCGTAGGCGCGGTCGTCGTAGATGACCACCAGCAGCTTCAGCGCGAGGCGCGCCGCCGTCTCGAGCTCGGCCAGGGCCATGAAGGCGCCACCATCGCCGAGCGCCGCCACGGTGGGGCGGTCAGGCCGGGCGATGGCCGCGCCGATGGCGTTGCCCAGCCCCAGCCCGACGGACTGAAAGCCGTTGGGGAAGACCCAGGCGCGCGCGTCGGGGACGCCGAGGAACATCGCCGGGTAGCCGAGGAAGTGCCCGGAGTCGACGGCCACCGCCTTCTCCGCCGGGAGCCGGCGCTCCAGCGCGATGGAGAGCGTGCGGGGATCGATCCACTCGTCGGTGGAGGCGTCCTCGTAGGCGGCCTCGGCCCAGGAGTGGGCGGCGATCTCGCGCGCCGTCTCCTCGGTGCGCCACCCGGTGGCGCGGTGGCCCCGGCGCTCGAGCTCGTCGGCCAGCAGCCGCGCGCCGGCGGCGCCGTCTCCGAGCATGGTGAGGTCCGCGGGGCGGTTCAGGCCGAAGGCGCGCGCCTCGATGTCGACCTGGGCGACCTTGGCCCCGGCGCCGATGAGGCGGCCGTGGCGCGTGGTCCAGTGGTTGATCGAGGCGCCGACGACCAGCACCACGTCGGCCTGCGGCAGCAGCGAGGTGGCGAACGGCGAGGCGAAGCCGCCCGAGATGCCCACGGCGTAGGGGAGGCCGGAGAACAGGCCGTTGGCCGTGGCCGAGGTCGCCAGCAGCGCGCCGGTGATCGCACCCAGTCGCTCCAGCTCCTCGCGCGCGTCGGCCAGCACCGCGCCGCGCCCGGCGAGGATCAGCGGTCGCTCGGCGCCCTCCAGCAGGTCGGCGACCACCGTCACCGACTGCGCGGAGGGGTCGGGCGTGGGGAAGGCGGGCAACGGTAGGCGCGTCGGGGCCAGCGCCGCGGGCGGCTGGGGCTGGATGTCGATGGGCACGTTGAGCAGCACCGGACGTCGCTCGATCACCGCCCGCTGGTAGGCGCGCTGGGCGTCGTCGGCCGCCGTGGCCGGGCTCTTCACGCGGTCAGACGCCGCACCCACCGAGGCGGCGAGGCCGGGCTGGTCGATGTGGAAGTTGGAGGTGGGCGCCGCGGCGGGCGCCTCGCCGGCCACCACCAGCAGTGGGGTGCGGCTCTTGACGGCTTCGGTGAGCCCCGTCGCCGCGTTGGTGAGCCCGGGGCCCTGGTGCAGGCTGACGATGCCGACGGTCCCGCTCACGCGCGCGTACCCGTCGGCCATGCAGATCGCCCCGTCCTCGCGGCGGGCGTGGTGAAAGCGCGCTCCCAGCGAACACAGCGCGTTGGTGAGGATGAGGTTGCCGGAGCCCAGCACCCCGAAGGCGTCGGTCACTCCGGTGGCGGCCAGCGTCTGGCCCACGACGTCGGCCACCGACTGCGGCGTGCGGGCGGTGCTCATCGGACGCCGCTCCTCATCGGCTGACGATCCTACTTGCGCCCTTCGCCCGGCGTCCAGCCGCCACCGCGCTGTTTGCCAGCCCACCCAGCGGTGATCTATAAACCCAGGATGCCGCGATCCAAGGAGCCCACCGCCGCCGGGCCCAGCGCTGCCGGGCCCGGCGCTGCGCCCCCGTCCACAGCCGGCGCGGACTCCCAGAACATGCTGCCGCCCCGCGAGCGGCGGCGGAACCCGTTTGAGCGGATCTTCGTCCGGCTCGTCGCCACCGCGGGAGTCGTCGGCATCGGCGTCGCCATCGCCGCCATCATGGGCTCCAGCAACACCGCCTCGTGGATCATCGGACTGGTGGTGGCGATCGTCAGCGTCGTGCTGGCGGCCATCCTCTGGTCCTCGCGCCAGCTGTAGTGCCCTAGGCACTGGCGCACGAAGGCTCCAGCGTAAGCGACGCTGTGACCCCGCAGTGCTTGCAAGTCGTCCATATCTGCAGGAGTTTCGTATATAGCCGTGTACCATCGCACCTGGAACTGGCAGCCGCCGACCGGGACCCGTTTTGACGCCGATCGACCCGTTAGGCTCACTTGGAATGAGCCGCTTGTGACCCGCCCGCGCACTCGCTCGCCGGGGGCGTGAGAGCGTGAGCGCTGAGACTTCGCCTCGGGGCCTGCCGGAGTTTCTGTCCCAGGCGGGGCAGGTGGGCCAGGACATGCTCGACGTGGACTGGGCGGCGACGCCGCTGGGCCCGATCGACGAGTGGCCCAGCGCCCTGGGCACCGTCGTGCGGGTGCTCTTGACCTCGCGCTTTGCCATGTGGATGGCGTGGGGTCCTGAGCTCACCTTTCTGTGCAACGGCGCCTACCGCCGGGACACGCTGGGCCAGAAGTACCCGTGGGCCCTCGGTCAGCCGGCGCGCGAGGTGTGGGCGGAGATCTGGCCCGAGATCGGGCCGCGCATCGAGACGGTGCTCAGCACCGGCGAGGCCACCTGGGACGAGGCGCTCATGCTGATCCTCGAGCGCAGCGGCTATCCCGAGGAGACCTACCACACCTTCTCCTACAGCCCGCTGCCCGGCGACGACGGGGACATCGCGGGGATGCTGTGCGTCGTCTCCGAGGACACCCGGCGGGTCATCACCCAGCGACGGATGGGCACGCTGCGCGATCTCGGCTCCGCGTCCTCGGGAGTGCGCGAGGAGCGCGATTTCCTCGACGCCGCGTGCGACGTGCTGGGTGCCAACCCGCGCTCCCTGCCGTTCACGATCGTGTACCTGTTCGACGACGGCGAGGCCCACCTGGCCTGCTCGAGTGGGATCGCCGAGGGACACCCGGCCGCGCCCGCGGTCATCGCGATCGGTGACGGCGGCGCACCCTGGCCCGTCCGCGAGCTCGCGCAGGGCCGCGACGCGCTGGTGGCACTCGACGATCAGCGCTTCGGTGCGCTGCCCACCGGCGAGTGGGACGCCCCGCCCGAGCAGGCCCTCGTGTTGCCGATCCGCCAGCCGGCCTACGAGCGGCCCCACGGATTCCTCGTCGCCGGCCTGAACCGCTACGCGCAGCTGGACCCGGAGTACCGGGCGTTCGTCGAGCTCATCGCCCAGCACCTGTCCGCCGGTGTCTCGGCCGCGCGCGCCTTCGACGCCGAGCGCCGCCGAGCCGCCCAGCTCGAGGAGCTCGACCGCGCCAAGACGGCGTTCTTCTCCAACGTCAGCCACGAGTTCCGCACGCCGCTGACGCTCATGCTGGGACCCCTTGAGGACGCGCTGGGCGACCCGACGGGGCTGCGCCTCGATCGCCTCCAGCTCGTGCACCGCAACGCGATGCGGCTGCTCAAGCTCGTCAACGGACTGCTGGACTTCTCGCGCGCGGAGGCGGGGCGAATGCGCGCCGAGTTCCGCCCCACCGAGGTCGCCAGGCTCACCGCTGATCTCGCCGGAATCTTCCGCGAGGCCACCGACCGCGCCGGCGTGGACCTGGTGATCGACTGCGAGTTGCCGGCCCAGCCCGTCTACGTCGACCAGGATCTGTGGGAGAGGATCGTCCTCAACCTCGTCTCCAACGCCTTCAAGGCGACGCTGGAGGGCTCGATCGAGGTCCGTGTGCGCAACGTCAACGACCACGTTGAGCTCCAGGTCAAGGACACCGGCGCCGGCATTGAGGCGGCCGAGATGGAGCGACTGTTCCAGCGCTTCCATCGCGCGCGCAGCGTGGCACGCAGCTATGAGGGGACCGGCATCGGCCTCGCTCTGGTCAAGGAGCTCACCGAGCTGCACGGCGGCGAGGTCGCGGCGACCAGCACGCTGGGGCAGGGCTCAGAGTTCACCGTCACCCTCCCCTTCGGCTCCTCGCATCTGCCCGCTGACCAGGTCTACAGCGAGAGCGTGGAGCCGGCGGCGTCGATCGCGGCGCTGTTCGTGGAGGAGGCGATGAGCTGGATCGAGACGCCGGCCGACCGCCTGACGCCCGGGGTGCTGCCGGCGGTGTCCGCCGTCGGGACCGAGGCACGCTCGCGGATCCTGGTCGCCGACGACAACGCCGACCTGCGGCGCTACCTGACCACCCTGCTGGCCGCCCAATTCGACGTTGAGGCCGTCAGCGACGGCAACGCGGCGCTGCGCGTGATCCGGGAACACCCGCCCGACCTGCTCATTTCCGACGTGATGATGCCCGGACGCGACGGCTACGAGCTGCTGGAGGTCCTGCGCTCCTCGCCCGACGCCCAGGATCTGCCGGTCATCCTGCTCTCCGCTCGAACTGGGGAGGAGGAGGCCATCGAGGGCCTGAAGGCCGGCGCCGACGATTACCTGCCCAAGCCGTTCTCCGGCCGCGAGCTGCTGGCGCGCGTGCGCGCCCATCTCGACCTGTCGGCGCTGCGCCGTGAGGCCGCCGCCGAGCTGCGCTCCGAGCAATGGCGCCTGGAGCAGACCATCCAGCAGCTGCCCGCAGGGGTGATGCTGGCCGAGGCGCCCTCACGCCGCATCGTCCTCTCCAACCGCCAGGCGGCCGAGATCCTGGGGCACGGCATCATGCCCAACAAGGAGGGCAGCGATTACGACGACTACCAGCTCTACACGCTCCGGCGCGAGCGCCTCAGACGCGACGAGGGCCCGCTGGCCCGGGCGATGCTGTCTGGGGAGGTCGTCGAGGATCAGGACATGCTCTACATCCGCGGCGACGGGCGCACGATCGTGATCCGCATCAGCGCGGGTCCGGTCCGCGACGAGCAGGGCGACGTGGTGGGCGGCGTGCTCGTCTTCCAGGACGTCTCTGAGCGTGTGCGCACCGAGCGGTTGCTGGCCGCCCAGCGCGACATCCTGGCTCTGATCGCCAACGGGGTGTCGCTGCAGAGTGTGCTGGAGGCGATCGTGCACACCATGGAGGACCTGTCCGAGTCCCCGGCCAAGAGCGCGATCATGTTGCTGAGCCCCGACGGCCACCGCCTTGTGCACGGGGCGTCGCCCAGCCTGCCGCCGTCCTACCGCGAGGCCGCCGAGGGCATCGAGATCGGCCCCAACACGCCCGGGGCGGCCGCCTTCACCGGCGAGACGGTGGTGGTCACCGACACCCGGACCGCACCCGGCTGGGAGCGCTACCGCGACGGGGCCGAGCGGCTGGGGATCCGCGTGGTGTGGTCCACGCCGCTGCGCGCCGACGACGGCGAGCTCGTCGGGACCTTCGGCGTCTTCTACGACAAGCCCCGCGAGCCCTCCGAGGAGGATCGCCGGGTCGTCGACCTGCTGGCCCGCACCGCGGGCGTGGCCATCGGCCGCGCTCGCGACGCCGAGAACCGGACCCGGCGTCTGGAGGAGCTGCAGTCAAGCCTGTTGCCGCGGGCGCTGCCGCGCGTCCCGGGGCTGCGCGCCGCGGTGAGCTTTCACCCCGCCGAGCGCAACCTCGACGTCGGTGGCGACTTCTATGACCTCTTCGCGCTGCCCGGCGAAGCGTGGGGCTTTGTCATCGGCGACGTCTGCGGGCACGGCGCCGAGGCCGCCGCGGTGACCGCGCTCACTCGCCACACCACGCGCGCGATGGCCCGTCTGGTGTCGCGGCCCGCCGACGTGCTGCGCATGGTCAACGAGGAGTTGCGTACCTCAGACCACGACCGCTTCTGCACCGCGCTGTACGGACGGCTTGACCCGGTGGCGGGCGGCCTCAGGGTGACGTTTGCCTGTGGCGGGCATCCGCACCCGCTCGTGCGTCGTGCCGCCGGGGGCGCGATCGAGGCCCTGCGCGCGCACGGGCCGCTGCTGGGTGTGTTCCCCGCGGCGGAGTTTCCCGAGGTGACCGTCGACCTGCAGCCCGCCGACACGCTCCTGCTCTACACCGACGGATTGATCGAGCGCAACCCGCGACTGTCGGGTGACGGCGCTCTGCGGGAACTGCTGGCCTCGCTGACCTTCGGCGATGTGGACGAGCTCATCGGCCAGATCGAGACCCACGCGCTGGGCAACCCGCCGGTGCGCCTGCCCGACGACTCGGCGATCCTGGCCATCCAGGTCACCGCGCCCACTCCGGGCGGCGGCGACGTGGAGGGCGCCGGCGCGCCCGCGCTCGTGCACGCCCTCTCCGAGTAGGCGTTGTCGCGCGTCAGCGGGGCGCGGTCAGGTGCGCCTCGAAGAAGGCGAGGATCCGCTGCCAGGAATCCTCGGCCGAGGCGTGGTCGTAGTTGAGGCCGACGAAGCGAATCACCGGGCCCAGGGCCGGGCCGAAGTTGATGCGATTCATGAAGGAGTGCCCGACGTCGGGGTACTCCTTGACGTCATGGTTGACGCCGAGTTCGGTCAGCGCGCGCTCCAGACGCTCCGCGCGGCCGCGCATGGCGGGGTCGCGCCTGCCGTAGCTGGCCACCACGGGGCAGCAGCCCTCCAACCGCGATACGGCGTCAGCGGGGACCTCGCCGTAGTTGACCGATGCGGCGGCGAAGTCGTAGCGCGGCGCGCACAGCAGGGCGAAGGCGCCGCCCATGCAGAAGCCGATGATCCCGATCTGCCCGGTGCAGTCCTCGCGCGCCGACAGCCAGTGGCGGGCGGCCTCGAGATCGGCGTAGGCCTCGCCCGACCCCGACCGGCTGGCCTGCACCGTGGCGACCACGCACCGGATGCCCCGCCCGGAGTAGAGGTCCGGGGCGAAGGCGAGGTAGCCGGAGGCGGCCAGGCGGTCGGCCTGCAGCCGGATGTCGTCACTGAGCCCGAGCGCGTCCATGACCACCACCACACCGGGCCACGGGCCCTCGCCGCGCGGCGTGGCCAGGTAGGCGCCGAGCTCCTTGTTCTCGTCGGCGAAGTAGGTGGTGTCGGGCACGGGTTACGGTGCGGCCTGGGGTGTGCTCACCGTATCGCCTGGCATCTCCAGGCCCTCGTCGCGGGCCAGCCCCGCCCCGATGCGCGCCGCCAGGTGTGGCACGCTGAGCACGATCAGCGCGCCGATGATCAGCCAGATGCCCACCACCAGCGGGAAGCGGCTGTAGGGAAATACCTGCCCGCTGACGTTCTTGTAGATCGTGTAACCCAGGAACAGGATCCCGAGGATCGGGATGACGATCTCG
>DASXCN010000004.1:0-2365 GCA_036491155.1 Solirubrobacteraceae bacterium
CTGCTTCTCGATGGCGCTGTCGGCGGCGCTGGCGGACGCGGGCACGCCGGTGAACTCGGTCAAGACCGACGCGGTGGTGACGCTGCGCTTCGTCGACGGGGCGCCGACCATCACCTCGATCAACCTCACCACGGTGGGCGACGTGCCCGGGATCGACGAGGCGGCCTTCCGCGAGGCGGCCGAGGGCGCGAAGGCGGGCTGCCCGGTCAGCCGGGCCCTGTCCGGAGTGCCGGAGATCACGCTCGAGGCGTCCCTGAAGTAACGAACGCCTGACCGCCGCGGGCGTCACCCCGTCAGACGCCCGCCCAGCGGTCAGCGCGCCACGATCGGCAGTGACTCGCGGACGCGGGTGGCGCTGGCGATTAGGGTGCCCTAATTAGGGGTGCCCTAACGCTGAGACCACTCCGGCGGAGCGCGGCACGCCGGAGAGCAGCCAGCGCACGGCCGCGACCACGACCTCGTCGTCCTGGGGAGGGTGGGCGAGCCGGTCGAGCAGGACCCCGTCGAGCATGATCGCCATCGCGCGCCCGTCCCGCGCGGGGTCCTCGGAGCCCAGGCCGCGAGCGATCGTCGCGCACATCTCCCAGAACACCTCGGCGCACTGGGTCATGCGTGCCGCGTGAGCCGGGTCGCGGGCGCCCTGGAGCTCGAGCTCCATCCGCGCCAGGTGCAGGCGCGCCCCGGCGTCCATCCAGGCGGTCAGCGCCGACGCGACCCCGTCGATGTCGAGCGTCTCGCCGGTGGCGATCTGCTGCTGCACCGGCCCGGCGATGGCGCGCACCTGGCGCTCGGACTCCGAGCACAGCCAGTCGACGAGCGCCGAGATCAGCCCCTCCCGGCTGCCGAACCAGTACGTCACGGACCCGTGCGGAGCGCCGGCGGCCTGCTCCACGCTGCGGTGGCTGACCGCGGCCAGGCCACCCTCGGAGACGAGGCGCAGGGCCTCCTCGAGCAATCGGGTGCGGCGGTCAGACGATGGCATCGGAGGCATGAGTATCGCAGCGGGGCTTGACAACGGGCAGCACTTCTTCTACAAGTGTAGAAGAGTTCTACAAGTGGAGAAATCAATGAGCCGATCACGTCCAACCCTCGCTCTGTTGCTCGCCTGTGTCGCCCAGTTCATGCTCCTGGTCGACGACACCATCACCAACATCGCCCTGCCCACCATCGGGCGGGACCTGCACTTCACCGTGGCCAACCTCTCGTGGGTGGTCAACGCATACCTGTTGACCTTCGGTGGCCTGCTCCTCGTCGGTGGCCGCCTGGCTGACCGCTTCGGCGCGCGCCGGGTGTTCGTGATCAGCCTCGCCGGCTTCGCCGCCGCCTCCGCACTGTGCGGCATCGCCCCCAGCTCCGGCGTGCTGGTGGGCGCGCGGGCGCTGCAGGGGACCTTCGGCGCGCTGCTGTCGCCGTCGGCTCTGGCTCTGCTGCTGGCCGCCTCGCCCGCGCCCGCCGAGCGCCGCCGCGCCCTGGCCATCTGGGCCGGGCTGCTCGGCCTGGGCGCCGCCACGGGCCTGCTGGCCGGCGGAGCGCTCGTCCAGCTCGCCAACTGGCGGTGGATCTTCCTCATCAACATCCCGGTGGCCGCCGCCGCCCTGGCCGCGGTCCCGCGGGTGCTGGCGCCCGATGACCTGAGCGCCCGGCGCAACGCCCCCAACGTCGGCGGCGCCGCGCTGGCCACGCTCGGCCTGCTGGTGCTGGTCTACACCGTCGTGCAGACCGACACTCACCCCTGGACCTCGGCGCGCACGCTCGGCGGGCTGGCCGTGGTGGCGCTGCTGGGCGTGGGCTTCGCCGTCAGCGAGCGGCGGTCGGCGTCGCCGCTGTTGCCGGCTGAGTTGCTGCGCCGCCCGCTGGCCCTGCGTGCGGACCTGGTGATCTTCTTCGCCGCCGCGGGCCTGCTGGCGATGTTCTTCTTCCTGACGCTCTACCTCCAGCGCGTCCTGGGCTTCGGTGCGTTGACCGCGGGCCTGTCCTTCCTGCCCTTCAGCGTCTCCATGGGTGTCGCCTCGGGGGCGATGGGCCGCCTGCCCCAGCGAGTGGATCCGCGGTGGCCGATCGTCATCGGATGCGGCGTGGCCGTGGTGGGCCTGTGGCTGATGGCCGGCTTGACGCCGGCCAGCTCCTACGCCGACGTGCTGCCGACCCTCATCCTCACCGGGTTCGGCCTCGGCCTGGCTTTCGTGCCCGTCATCGGCCTGGGCACCGGGGACGCCGAGGAGCGCGACGGCGGCCTGGCCTCGGGGCTGATGACCACCGCCCAGCAGATCGGCGGGGCCATCGGCATCGCCGCGCTCATCACCGTGGCCACCGATCGCACCACGAGCGCGCTCCACTCCGGCGCGCACCTGGGCTCGGCGCTCAC
>DASXCN010000005.1:0-2027 GCA_036491155.1 Solirubrobacteraceae bacterium
CGACGTGCGGCACGGCCAGCACGCGGCACGAGGACGCCAGGGCCCGGACCAGCGTGCCGTGGCCGGCGTGACAGATGACCAGTGCGCAACGTGGCATCGTCTGGGCGTAGGACAGCCACTCCACCAGCCGGGTGTTGGCGGGAACTCTCACCGGACCGGGTAGCGCTCGCCGGTTCCACGTCGCCAGCACGCGCACCGGCTCTCCGGCCAGACCGGCGAGGGCCGCGCGCAGCAGCCGGTGGTCGGGATCCTGGGCGGTCGACGGCGCCACCAGGACCAGCGGCGCGTCGCCCGGCGGCGGTGCCACCTCCGCAGACGGCGGCTCCCACATCAGCGGTCCCACCACATGCACGTGCTCGGGCCATCGCCGCGGGTATTCGAGCTGGGGCAACGTGCCGACCATGGTCAGCTGGGTGCTCAGACCACCATGCAGGCGATCCACCGGCGGCAGCCCGAGCTGCCGGCGGGTGTCGTTGAGCTCGGCGCGCCCGCGCTCCAGGCCGGAGCCCACGGGCCGGTCAAGGGCGTGCCACAGCATGCGCCCCGCGCCCGTCCGGGGCAGCCGCGCCCCGAAGGCATAGGGCGCGAAGCCGGGCTCCATCACCGGATAGACGTGCGGGATGAGCGTCGCCACCGGTACCGACTCCAGCTCGCCGGCCAGCGCCGGGGCCAGCGTGAGGATGTCGTGCACCACCACGTCGGGTCTGGCCGCGGCCACCGCCGGGCGAGTCTGCGCCGTGGCCCGGACCACCGCCTCATACGGTCCGAGCGGCTGCTCGGAGGTCGGGAACGTCGGGTACTCGGGGGCAGCGCGGAAGCGCATCCCGTGCGCCTCGACGGGCTGGCGCCACCGGCTCCACGTCTCGTAGGTGACCTCGTGGCCACGGGCCACCAGCTCGGCGCCCAGGGCCAGCATCGGGAAGGCGTGGCCGGGCTGGCCGAAGGCGCCGAGGAAGATGCGCAGCGGCGTGACTGCGCTCAACCCGCCAGTTCGGCCACGGCGCGCAGCTGCGCGACGCGGTCCTCGCGCGTGAACGCCATCGGCATCACCATCAGCGTGCCCACGCCGGCGTCGCGGAAGGCGGCGATGCGATCGCGCACCACGTCGGGCGGCCCGCACAGCGAGATCATGTCGACGAGCTCGTCGGGCAGCGCGGCCGCGGCCTCCTCCTTCTTGCCCTCCAGGTAGAGGTCCTGGACGGTTCGGGCCGCATCCTCAAAGCCGTAGCGCTGGACGAGGTTGTTGTAGAAGTTCTGCTTGCGCGAGCCCATCCCGCCGACGTACAGGGCGAGGCCCGGCCGCATCATGTTGCGGCCCAGCTCCCGGTCCTCGGTCACGAAGGCGGAAACTGTCGGGGCGATCTGAAAGCCGTCGAGCGAGCGGCCGGCGCGGTCGGCGCCCTCCTGCAGCAGCTCCCGGAAGTCGCCGACGAACTCGGGGGAGAAGAACGTGGGGATCCATCCGTCGGCGATCTCGCCGGCCAGCGCGGTGTTCTTAGGGCCGATCGCCGCCAGATAGATGGGGATCCGCTCCTGCACGGGGGCGATCATCAGCTTCAGCGCCTTGCCCGGCCCGTCGGGGAGCGGGAGCTCCAGGGTCTCACCCTTGAACTCCACGCGCTCGCGGGCCAGCGCCTTGCGCACCACGGTCACGTACTCGCGGGTGCGCTGCAGCTGGCGCCCGAAGCGCTGGCCGTGCCAGCCCTCGGCCACCTGAGGACCCGATGACCCGATCCCCAGCACCATGCGCCCGCCCGACAGCTCGTCGATCGTAGCGGCGGTCATCGCCGTCATCGCCGCTGAGCGGCCGGGCATCTGGAAGATGGCCGAGCCTAGCTTGATCGAGGTCGTCCCCGCGGCCAGCCAGGCCAGCACGGTGGCGGCGTCCGAGCCGTAGGCCTCGGCCGCCCACACGGAGTCATAGCCCAGTCGCTCGGCCTCCTGGACCACGTCGAGCTGCTCCTGGGGGCCCATGCCAAAGCCCCAGTAGCCAACGTTCACTCCGAGCTTCATGTGCAAGGTTCCTT
>DASXCN010000006.1:0-10480 GCA_036491155.1 Solirubrobacteraceae bacterium
TTGCCGAGGGCGCGGACCGCGCCCAGCTCCGCCAGGCGCCATGTGCGCAGTGGGCGCTGCGCGCGGCCCAGCACCACCAGGCGCCGGTCGGTGGCGTGCAGGATGCCACCCGCGGCGCGGCGGCCCAGTCCGGCGGCGCGCACCCGTCCAAGGTCGACGGCGAAGCGCTCGTCGGCGGCCAGCGCCGGCCGCCCCGGCATCGCGGGGCGCAGCTCGCCGCGCTCGAAGCGCAGGCGCCACGTCTCCAGCTCGCCCATCAGCTGCTCGGCCGGGCTGACCGGGAGGGTGACGGGGGAGACGCTCATCTCGGTAGCCCGGACAGGGCGGGGTAGAGGGCCCGATAGCGGGGACGCCGGGCGGCGTAGGCGTCCACCCACGCCGGGTCGGGGTCGACGTGCGCGGTCGTGGTGACACCTGCCTGAGCCGCCGCGCGCGCATCGTCGAACACGCCTGCGGCAACGCCGCCGAGCAGCGCCGCGCCGTAGGCGGCGCCGGCCTCTGACTCGGTGCGCTCCAGGGGCAGCTCCAGGACGCTGGCCAGGATCCTCAGCCACAGCTCCGAGCGCGCGCCCCCGCCCGAGACGCGGGCGATCTCAGGCCGCCGGCCGGTGGCGGCGATGAGGTCCAGCGCATCGCGCAGCGCGTAGGCGACGCCCTCCAGCACCGCGCGCGTCAGCGCCCCCCGATCGTGGCGCAGGCCCAGGCCGGTGAAGCCCCCGCGCACGTCGGAGTCCGGGTACGGGGTCCGCTCGCCCGACAGGTAGGGCGCGAAGGTCAGGCCCTCCACCCCCGGTGGCCAGGCCGCGGCCTCCTCGAGCAGGCCGGCGATGTCGTTTGACGCGCCGAGCGTCGCGGCCAGCCAGCTCAGGGCGCCGGCGGCCGAGAGGATCACGCCCATGACGTGCCAGGTGTTGGGCAACGCGTGGCAGAACGCGTGCAGGCGCCCCTGCGGGTCCGGGGTGAAGGCATTGCGGGCGGTGAAGATGACTCCGCTCGTGCCCAGGACGAGCGATGCGGGACTGGCGTCGTCGGTGACGCCGACGCCCAGGGCCCCGGCGGCCTGGTCGCCCGCGCCGGCGGCCACGGGCACACCGCTGGACGTGTGGCCCGTCAGCGCCTGGGACTCGTGCACGGCGGGCAGCCAGCTTGGGTCCACGGCGAAGGCCTGCGCCAGCTCGTCGCTCCACGCCCGGCGCCCGACGTCCAGCAGTACGGTGCCCGAGGCGTCTGAGACGTCGGTGGCCAGCTCGCCGGTGAGGCGGAAGCGGACGTAGTCCTTGGGCAGGAGCACCCGCTCGATCCGGGCGTGGACGTCGGGCTCGTGTTGGGCCAGCCAGGTGAGCTTGGGCGCGGTGAAACCGGCCAGCGCGCGGTTGCCACTGAGCGCGACCAGCCGCTCGATCCCCAGGTCCTGCTCGATCGCCGTGGCCTGCGGCTGGCTGCGGCCGTCGTTCCACAGGATCGCCGGCCGCAGCGGGCGGCGCTCGGAACCCAGCACCACCAGCCCATGCATCTGCCCCGACAGTCCGATCCCGTCGGCGGCGCCGGCGTCGAGGCGGTGAAGGACGGCCTGGGTGGCGGTCCACCAGTCCTCGGGGTCCTGCTCAGACCAGCCGGGGTGGGGCATCGAGATCGGGATGGGGTGCTCGGCCTCGGCCAGGACGGTGCCGCGCTCGTCGATGGCCACGCCCTTGGCCGACGACGTGCCGACGTCGACGCCGATCACGCGCGCCGCGCTGCGCTGGTCCCCATCCCTCATTCTGTCTAATCTTAGACAAAACTACGGTGTGGGAGCGTGAGCGATGACGGAGGTTGAGCGATGACGGGTGCACAGAGCGGGGGCGGCGCGCGCTTCACCTTCGGGCTGTGGACCGTGGGCAATCCCGGCCGCGACCCGTTTGGCGAGCCGACGCGGGCGCCTCGCGATCCCGTGGACACCGTCCACCGCCTGGCCGACGCCGGAGCGTGGGGCGTGAGCCTGCACGACAACGACCTCGTTCCCTATGGCACCGCGCCGGCCGAGCGCGATCGCATCGTGGCCGTCTTCAAGGACGCACTGAGCGAGCGGGGCCTGGGCGTGGGCATGGCGACGACCAACCTGTTCGGCCACCCCGCGTTCAAGGACGGTGCCTTCACCTCCAACGATCGCGGCGTGCGCCGCGCCGCCATTGGTAAGGCAATGCTCTCGATCGATTTGGGGGCCGAGCTGGGGGCCGAGGTGTACGTGTTCTGGGGCGGGCGTGAGGGCACCGAAGTGGGCACCGCCAAGGACCCGCGCGACGCGCTGGAGCGCTACCGCGAGGCCATCAACCTGCTCGCCGACTACGTGGTGGAGCAGGGCTATGAGCTGAAGTTCGCGATCGAGCCCAAGCCCAACGAGCCCCGGGGCGACATGTTCCTGCCCACCGTCGGGCACGCGCTGCACTTCATCACCACCCTGGACCGGCACGAGATGGTGGGCGTCAACCCCGAGGTGGCGCACGAGACCATGGCCGGCCTGTCGTTCATGCACGGGGTGGGGCAGGCGCTGTGGGCGGGCAAGCTGTTCCACATCGACCTCAACGCCCAGCGCATCGGCCGCTATGACCAGGACTTTCGCTTCGGCGCCGAGGACCTCAAGGAGGCCTTCCACGTAGTCCGTCTGCTCGAGCGCGCCGGGTACGACGGGCCCCGCCACTTCGACGCCCACCCGTACCGCAACGAGGACGAGGAGGGCGTGTGGGACTTCGCCCGCGGGTGCATCCGTACCTACACCGCGCTGGCGGAGCGGGCCCGGCACTTCGACTCCCTGCCCGAGGTGCAGGAGGCGCTCGCGGCGGCGTCGGCGCCCGACCTCGGTCAGGCCAGTACCGACGGGCTGGGCGAGGCGGATGCGCTCAAGGCCCAGGCCGGCGAGCTCGACGCCCTGGCCCGGCGCGGGTACCACAACGAGGCGCTGGACCAGCTGGTGGTCGAGGTGCTCCTCGGCCTGCGATGACGGGATGAGCCGGCCGGGGACTCGGGAGCGAAGCGCGTGAGCCCGTCCAGCACCCGGGAGCGAAGCGCGTGAGCCCGCCCAGCACCCGGGAGCGCAACGCGCTGCGCGTACTGGACTACCTGTTCCGCGAGGGGCCGGCGCCCCGCGGGGACGTCATCCGCGCGACCTCGCTGTCGCGGGCCACCGTCTCCAAGCTCATCGGCGAACTGCAGGCCCAGGGCCTGGTGGCCGAGACCGGCGAGCCGCTGAGCGTGGGCCGGTCCGGACGGCCCCCGACGCTGCTCGCGCTCAACCCGCGGCTCGGCGCTTTCGGCGGCGTGGACTTCGGCCACAGCTCGGTGCGGGTGGCGATCGCCGATGTCGGCGGCGCGCTGATTGCCGAGGACCGCCAGGAGCTCGACGTCGACAACGAGGCCGAGCGCGCCATCGCGATCGCCGTCGACGGCCTCCTCGCTCTGGCACGTGGGGCGCGCCTGGAGCGCGAACGGCTGCTCGGGGTCGGCGCCGCCATCTCCGTTCCGGTGCGGCGCGACGGCGCCAGCCTCGCCGCCGCCGGGATCCTGCCCGGCTGGAGCGCCGTCTCACCCCAGCGCGAGCTCGCGCGTCGCCTCGGCGTGCCCGTCCACGTCGGCAACGACGCCAATCTCGGCGCGCTGGCCGAGGTGCGCACCGGCGCGGCGCGTGGCGCCTCGGACGTGGTGTACCTGATGCTGTCCTCGGGCGTCGGCGGCGGGCTGGTCCTCGGCGGCTCGCTGTTCACCGGCCACGGCGGCATGACCGGCGAGCTCGGACACGTGCCGGTGGACCCCGACGGTGCGCAGTGCCGGTGCGGAAATCGCGGCTGTCTGGAGACCATCGCGGGCGCGCAGTGGCTGCTCTCGCGCCTCGGTGCGGCGCTGGGGGAGACGCTCACCCTGCCCGAGGCGGTGGCCCGGGCGCGCGCCGGGGATGGCGTCTGCCGGCGTGTCTTTCGCGAGGCGGGTCTCGCCGCCGGCCGGGTCGCCGGGGGGATCTGCAATGTGGTCAACCCGGAGCTGGTGATCGTCGGCGGTGACCTCATCGTCGCCGGCGAGCTGCTGGTCGACGCCGTGCGCGAGGGCCTGGAGCAGACCAGCATCGCCGCGGTGCGCTCCGACGTGGCGGTGGTGGCGGCGACGCTGGGCGACCGCGCCGAGCTGTTGGGCGCGATCGGCCTGGCCATCGAGCAGGCCGACATCGCGGCTGTGGCGCGCGCCGCCTGAGGGTTACGCGGCGCGGGTGCTGACGGCGTCGGCGATGGCGCCGGCGACCGCGGCGGCGCCGTGGGCACCCCAGGCGATCGAGTAATGGTTGGTGTCGGGGACCTGCGTGGCGCGCCGGAGCTGCGGGTCGGCGTCGGCCCACGCGTGCACATCGGGCAGTGGCTGCATCGGGTGGGGGTCGTTCACCATCCCGCGCTCCGCGCACAGGAAGGTCGCGGGCATGGTCAGCCGGGCCGCGTCGGGCTCGCCGAAGAGGTCCAGCCCGTCGTCTCTGACCACCTGCGGCGTGATCCCCGAGCGCAGCTCCGGTGGCTCGCCGACAAGGTCGTAGGCGGCATAGGCGTCGAGGTCGGTGCGATCGACATCCGCGCCGGCCACCGCGGGATGCTGCGCCCACCACGCCTGGTAGGCGCCGACGTCGGAGAAGGTCATCTTCAGACGCGCGAATGTCGGGCCCAGGAACTCCTGCACGAAGCGCACCGGGTCAGCACCCGCGCTGCCGGGAATAGTGAGGCCGCCGTCGACGAGGACCAGGCGCGCCACCCGCTCGGGGTGGCCGACGGCCAGACGGGCGGCGATGTAAGCACCGAGCGAGTGGCCGACGACAACGGCCCGCTGCAGGCCGGCCGCGTCGAGGACGGCGACCATGTCGCGCACATGGGCGTCGAGGCCCACCTCGGGCGGCAGCCCGATGCTCTGGCCGCGTCCGCGCAGGTCGACGGCTGCCAGCGTCGCGCGGTCGCCCACCGCTCGCGCCGTCGCCAGCCAGGAGCGGCTGGTGGACGTGATGCCATGGATGGCCAGCACCAGAGGGGCGCCCGTGCCTTCTGGGGCGCCCAGGCGGTAGGTGGCCAGCCGCCCGCCCGGTACCGCGACGTCGATGCTGTCGCTCAACGCACGACCGGACGGTCGAGCGCGAGCTCGGTCTCGTCCCCACCGCCGTCGTCGCTGCGCAGGGCCGCCGGCTCCGGACGCGGAGCGTCGATCTGGTTCTCCCAGGGCCGCTTGAGCGACAGCCAGGCCACGGCGCCGGCCAGCAGGGTCGCGCAGAGGATCCAGCCCAGCGCCTCGGTGGGCACGCCGACGTACTTCAGGCCCGAGGCGAAGATGACGAAGGCGATGGCCGGCCGGACGTAGCGGTCGGGCACGCTGGAGGACAGCAGCGAGCCCACCAGCACGCCCGGCACGCTGCCGATGATGAGCGAGCCGGTCACCGAGAGCTCGATGTGCCCGAAGGCCAGCGCGCCCAGCGCGGCGGCGAGAGTCAGCGGGACCGCCTGGGTGAGGTCGGTCCCCACCAGCTGGTTGGCACCGATCCGCGGGTAGATGAAGAGCAGCGCCACGATCATCAGCGATCCGGAACCCACAGAGGTCATCCCCACGATGATCCCCCCGATGATGCCGATGGCCAGAGTGGGCAGCGGGCGCGTGATGACATCGGAGACGAACAGGTCACGGCCCTGGCCGGAGCGGCGGTCGATGACGAAGCGCAGCGCCATGGCGCCGGCGCCGACCAGCAGAGCCGCCCCGAGGAACACCTCAATGGTGTCCTCCGCCGATTTGGCGTTCCCCAACAGGTGCAGGAGGTAGGCGCCGAGGAAGGCGGCGGGCACCGAGCCGGCCACCATCCAGCGCACGAGCTTGAAGTTCACCGTGCCGGCCCGAATGTGCACGGCGGCGCCGATCGGGCGCATCACCACCGCGGCCACCAGGTCCGACGAGATCGCGGTCGACGGCGTGACACCGAACAGCAGAATGAGCATGGGCGTCATCAGCGCCCCGCCACCGGCGCCGGTCATCCCGACGAGGAGCCCGATGATCGCGCTACCGAGGACGATGTAGGGATCGATGTGCACGACTAGTAGCGCTCACGCGGAGGCACCGGGCTGACGCCCCGGCCGGGCGGAGGGCCGGAGAGTAGCCATCCTTCGCTGACGGCGCGCACCAACCCGCGGCGGCTGAGATCCGAGAGCGCGCTGGTGACCGTGGGCCGGCGCGCCGCCACGAGGTCTGACAACACCGTGTGGGTGAGGCGCAGCGGGACGACCACGCCGTCGGAGCGCACCCGGCCCCAGCGGTCGGCGAGCTGCCAGAAGAGCAGGTGCAGCCGCACGTCGACGCGCGCCTGATGGACGATGGCCATGTTCACCGCCAGCTGGCGCGATCGCAGCACCGACCGCGCGAACAGCTTGCCGGCGATCTGCGGGAAGCGGGCGAGCTGGCGGACGAAGCGCTCGTCGAGGACCGCGGCGCGCGCCGGCTCGAGGATGATCCACTCCACCGTCAGCGGCAGCGTGGGGCTGTCGACGTCCTGGCTGACGGCGCGCAGCACGTCGCCCTCGCCCACCAGTTCGGCGCCGAAGCGCCCGTCGATGCCGACGCGGTGCAGCATCACGCCGTCCAGCACGAGCAGTCCGATGCCGTCGTCGAACGACATCGGACGCCCCACCCACGCGCCCGCGGGAACCCGGATCTCGCGGGCGACGAGCGCGTCCTCGGCCTGGGCGCGTCGTGAGGGCTCGATGGCGTCCGCCAGCTCGGGGTCCTCACGCAGGACCCAGCAGACGTTGGCGGCGGTGACGACCTGGCCGAGCGTGGGCACAGGTCAGCGCTTGGCGCCGGAGGCGACCGAAGCGTTCGCGGTTTCCGAGACGAGACGTTGCACGGCCTCCGCGACCTCCCGGGGCCGCTCCAGGGGCGACATGTGGCCGGTCTCGGGCAGCTCGATCAGGCCGGCGGGATGGGGGAGAGCCTCGGCGATTCGCTGAGCGTGGGCGGGAGGCGTGAGCCGGTCGACATCTCCGGCGATCACCAGGGTGGGGACGGTGATCCTGGCCACGGCGTGCCACAGATCCATCTGCGACAGCGCCACGCCCACGGCGGCGCGCACGTCCGGCGGGCAGTCGAACAGCATCCTCTCGTAGAAGGCCACGTCGCCACGTGTGGCATGCGGGCCGAACGCCGCGTAACGGATTGCGGCCTGCTCGATCGGGTTTGAAAACGGGGGTAGCGGGGCCCTGGCACCGAGCACGGCCTGGCTGGCCCACGGCCGGTTGAGAAACCGCGCCATCTGCGGCAAGAGCTGGTGGCTCGAAAGCAGATCGCCCAGCCCGGTGTTGATCAGCGCCGCTGCGCGTGCCCGGGCGCGCACGTCATGGCGCTCGGCCCAGGCCGCGATCGACATCGCGCCCAACGAGTGCCCCACCACCGTGGCGGGCTCGTGGTCGGCGCCCGCGCCCGCGGCGGCCAGCACCGCTTCCAGGTCATCGCCGAAGCGCTCCATCGCGTATTCGCCGTCGGCGGCGGGGTGGCTGCGCCCGTGGCCGCGCAGGTCGTAGGCCACCAAGCGCAGGCCGTCCGCGAGCAGGCGTCTGGTCACCGGGCTCCAGAACGCCAGCTGCTCGGTCCAACCGTGGGCGAGGACGACGGTGTCGGCGCCATCGGGCCCGTAGACCTCCCCATAGAGCTCAGTGCCGTCGGCCGAGGTGATGCGCAGCGGCCGGCCGTCCAGCGGAGCGCGCAGGCGGCGGTAGTCCTCGTCGCGCTCGATCCCGCTCAGATGGCGGCGCTCGATCGCCGCAAGGGCGGCGAGGGTGCCGAGGACCGCGGTGGCGGCGATGGCGCGGGGTCCGGGGCGCGGTGCACGTCTGCCCATCGCGGCAACCCTACCGCCCAGGTGGTGGGGTTGGGCGCACGGACGCCGCGACGTGTCCGCGCCCCGCGTAGCATGTCGGCCCGTGCGAATCGGGATGCTCACGGGCGGCGGGGACTGCCCCGGCCTCAACGCCGTGATCCGCGCCGTCGTGCGCAAGGGCATCGACGCCTACGGCGATGAGCTGATCGGCTTTCGGGACGGCTGGCGCGGTCCCCTGGAGGACGTCTACGAGGAGCTCACCATCGAGTCCACGCGGGGCATCCTGCCTCGCGGCGGCACGATCCTCGGCAGCAGCCGCACCAACATCTTCAAGCGCCCCGACGGCGTGGACCAGGTGCGCGGCACGTTTGAGCGCCACGCTCTCGACGGGCTGATCGCCATCGGCGGTGAGGACACGCTGGGCGCGGCCAGCCGCCTGTACGCCGAGGGGCTGAACGTCATCGGCGTGCCCAAGACGATCGACAACGACCTGGGCGCCACCGACGTCACCTTCGGGTTCGACACCGCGCTGCACGTCGCCACCGAGGCGATCGATCGGCTGCACACCACGGCCGAGAGCCACCACCGCAACCTCGTCGTCGAGGTCATGGGCCGCAGCGCCGGGTGGATCGCCCTGCACTCCGGCCTCGCCGGCGGCGCCGACGTGATCCTCATCCCCGAGATGCCCTTCGACATCGAGGAGGTCTGCCGGCTGATCAACCGCCGTCACGCGCGTGGGCGGTACTTCGCGATCATCGTGGTGGCCGAGGGCGCCACCCCCCAGGAGGGGACCATGGCGGTCGCAACGGGGGACATGGACGAGTTCGGGCACCCCCGGTTGGGTGGGATTGGGCAGCAATTGGAGCGCGAGATCGAGACCCGAACCGGCTTTGAGACCCGCACCACCGTGCTGGGTCACGTCCAGCGCGGCGGCACGCCCACGGCCTTTGACCGGGTGCTGGCCACCCGCCTCGGGCTGGCGGCCATCGACGCCGCGCACCAGAGCCAGTGGGGCATGATGACCGCACTGCACGCTACCGAGATCAAGCTGGTCGCCCTCGCCGACGCGGTAGCCGAGGTCCGGCGCGTCCCGGTCGAGGAATACGAGCGCTACGGCGTGCTCTTCGGTTAGCCGCGCCGCGCGCGAGCGACCGCTGACGACCGGGCCGAGGGCGCGCCCGCTCATTCACACAAGCATCGTTTGCCTGCGGGGATATCCGTCTATTCTCAGTGGGAGCGGCCGCCTGGCGACAACAGGCGCGGCGGCCCGTCTTCCAGCCAAAGGAGCTCACCAGAATGAGCACAACTGAAGCCACCAACGTCAATGCGAAGCTCAAGGCGCTAGTCGAGGCCGGCGTCAGCCCGTGGCTTGACTACCTCGAGCGCTCTCTGATCACCGGCGGGGAGCTCAAGCGCCTCATCGACGAGGACTTCCTGCGCGGCAATACTTCCAACCCGTCGATCTTCGAGAAGGCGATTCTCGGCTCTAGCGACGACTACGACGAGGATCTCAAGAAGCTCGCCGGCGAGGGCCTGAGCCCTCAGGAGATCTACGAGCATCTCGCCATCAAGGACGTCCAGATGGCCTGTGACGTGCACCGTCCCACGTGGGATGCCACGCATCACCAGGATGGTTTTGTGTCACTGGAGGTCTCGGCAGACATCGCCCATGACACCGAGGCGTCCATCAATGGCGCGCGTGACTTCTGGAAGCGGGTCAACCGGCCCAATCTGATGATCAAGATCCCCGGCACCACCGAGGGCATCCCCGCCATCGAGAAGTGCATCAGCGAGGGGATCAACATCAACATCACCCTGCTGTTCTCCGTTGAGTCCTACGAGAACGTAATCGACGCCTTCATGAGTGGCCTGGAGAAGCGCCTGGAGAAGGGCGAGTCACTGGACATCGCCTCCGTGGCGAGCTTCTTCGTCTCCCGGGTGGACACCGCCGTCGACAAGCGGCTTGAGGCGTCGGGCCATACCGAGCTGCTCGGCACCGCCGCGGTGGCCAATGCCCGCGAGGCCTATCGCAAGTTCGAGGAGCACTTCTCCACGCCGCGCTGGGAGGCCCTGCACCACGCCGGCGCCCACATCCAGCGCCCGCTGTGGGCCTCCACCGGGACCAAGAACGAGGCCTACTCGGACACCAAGTACGTCGACGAGCTCGTCGGTCCGCACACGGTGAACACGATGCCGCTCAACACCATGGAGGCCTTCGGCGACCACGGGCACCTCTCGGGGCCGACCGCCCAGAAGGACCCCTCCGAGGACCTCGCGGCGCTCGCCAAGGCCGGGATCGATATGACCGAGATCACCGAGGAGCTGCTCAAGGACGGAGTCACCCAGTTCATCGACGCCATGGAGCGTCTGCTGGCGGGGATCGAGAAGGCTGCCAAGTCATGACCACGGAGGTCACCGAGCCAACCCTCAGGTGCGTGGCCTCGCTTTAGTGGCCGCTCCTTCATCCCCGCGGAGGTAAAGACTCATGCAGATCGGCTTCATTGGGCTGGGCAAGATGGGTGGCAACATGGTCCACCGGGTCCGGCGCGACTCCGACATCGAGGTCGTGGCCTTTGACTTCAGCGCCGACGCGGTCAAGGCGGCCGAGGAGCACGGGGCCAGTGGGTC
>DASXCN010000007.1:0-8329 GCA_036491155.1 Solirubrobacteraceae bacterium
GAGCTGATTTGTGCTGATCATCGTCTTCTAGGCTACCCGCCGCTTGGGGGGTCCGGGGCGGCGCCTGGTGGGGCCGATCGGCTCAACGCTCCTATCATCCGGCGATGATGAGCGACGGACCGCCCACCGAAGGTGAGGAGGGGAGCGCGCAGCCTGGATCCGAGGCGGCTGCGCCGCCCGCTGACGCCCCCACCGAAGACTCGCCCGCAGCCGTAGCCCCCGACGCACCGTCCGACGGCCCGTCACCGTTGTCGGCGGCGGCCGGCGCGGGCGCGGGCGCTGCAGTTGGCGCGGGCACGGCAGCCGGCACGGGCACGGCAGCCGCCGCAGCCGGCGCAACACCCGCATCCGCGGCCGGCCCTCTCAGCAGACCGGCACGGCTGTGGCGATCGACCAACGTTCGCCTCGGGGCGGCCGGCGCCGCTGCCGTCGTGCTCCTGGGGCTCGTGGCCCTGTCGATCGGCGCGGGGCCGCTCGGAAGCCCGCCATCGACAGACGGCGCCCCCGCCGCGACATCGCTGAACGCCCCGGCAAAGTCCCATCACACCGATCGCCGGCCCACCACCCGGGCCGCGACGCATCGCCGGCGGCATCACGCCCGCGGCGCGCGCGCGGGCACGACGTTCGTGGCCGCGAGCGGCCAGGGCGGCGGCGCGCTGCGGCCGGGCACGGCCAGCACGGCGCCCGGTCGCCGCCACACCACCCCCGCGCGCCATCCGGCCGGTAGCCGGCACCGATCGGCCGGGAGGCACGGCGGCGGATCCGCCCCCAACCGGCCGACCACGACCACGCCCACAACGCCTACGACGCCCACGACGCCCACAACGACGACACCACCGGCACCCACTCCGGCGACGCCCACGACGACGCCCACCACCCCGCCCACGACGACCGTGGTGGCCAACGCACCGACGACCACCCGACCCGTCCGGTCAGGCCGCCGCCCGGACGGCGCCGACCGGCACGGGGGCGGGCACCGCGGAGACGATGGTCACGGCGGTGACGGCCATGGCGGCGACGGCCACGGCAACCCCAGCGGTCCCGGCGGCCCCGGCGGCCACGGCGGCCACGGCGACCCCAGCGGTCGCGGTGGGCCGGGCGATCCCGGCGGAGGCGACGGCCACGAGGGCCACGGCGGCCCGACCGGAGATGGCGGCCACGGCAGCCCGGGCGGACCCGGTGAACCCAGCGGAGACGGCGGACACGGTGGACCAGGCGGAGACAGCGGACACGGTGGACCAGGCGGCCCCGGCGGATACGGTGGCCCTGGCGGCGGCCCCGGCGGTTACGGAGGCCACGGCGGACCCGGAGGATCCAGCGGCGGGGACGGGGGCCACGGAGGACCCGGCGGTGGGGACGGGGGCCACGGCGGCCACGGGCACTAGCCGCCCGAGCTCAACCGCGACCGGCCCCCACCACGCGATCAGTCCCCGGCCAGCGGGACCCAGACACGCATCGCACCGACTCCCCGGTTGGCCCACGCGTGGTACGGGATCGCGGTGAGCCTGGCCGGCGCCACCGCAGCGGGCGCCCCACGAGGGCGATAGCCGCCCGGCGCATCAACTAACCGGCCACCGTCGAGCTCCACCACGCTGACGCCGCCCAGCAGGTCGGGGCGCCACCCCACCTCGGCGTGCGCGCCGTCCAGCACGATGTCATCGACGCTCACCCCAGCGGGCTGGTCGTGGTCCTCGAAGCAGTACACCAGCGGTCCCACCTCGACGGCCGCGCAGCCGCGCACCGCATCCACCCGTTCGTCGGCGACGGTGATCCGCACCTCCATCGGCAGCTCCAGCACCACCCGGTCACCGACCGCCCAGGAGCGCGTGAGGCGCAGGTAGCCGCCGGGCGTCCCCGCCACCGGCGCGTCGCCCTCGCGCCCGTTGGCGCCCGCGGCGAGGTGCACGGTCGCCACGGCGCCGTCGCACCACGCGGGCACGCGCAACTCCAGCGCCCATTCCGCGTCGGGCGCGGCCAGCACCTCGACTTCGACGCGCCCGCTCCACGGGTAGTCGGTGGCGACGGCTAGCCGCACCTCGCCGGCAGCCAGCCCGGCGCGGACGGTCCCGCCCAGGTACTGCTGCAGGTGCAGCGCGTCATCGCCATGCGTGGCCACATATCCGCTCAGCTGCGCCACCGTGCGCATGACGTTGGGCGGGCAGCAGGCGCACGTGTACCAGCCGTGGCGTCCCGCAGCGGGGTTGCGATGGTCATCGGGGACGGCGCCGTCGCGGACGCGCAGCGCGTTGACGTAGAAGAACTCGTCGCCCTTCAGCGACGTGCCTGAGGCGAAGCCGTTGAACAGCACACGCTCGATGAGGTCCGCGTAGCGTGGGTCCCCGGTGGCCAGGAGCAGCCGCCAATTCCACTGCACCGTGGCGACCGCCGCGCACGTCTCGCAGTAGCCGCGATCCGGCGGTAGCTCGAACGCGTCCCCGAAGGCCTCCCCGTCCCAGCGCGAACCGACCCCGCCGGTGAGGTACATGCGCGTGGCGACCATGTCCTCCCACTCGCGCCGCTGGGCCTGCTCCAGGCGCGCGGCGTCCTCCGCGGCCAGCTCGACAGCGAGATCAGCCACCCCGGAGGCGAAGTACAGCGCCCGGACGGCGTGCCCCTCCAGATGGGTGGCCTCCGCCGCGGGGACCCTGTCGGAGTAGTACATGGGCCCGCGGCCATGCCCGGAGAGGGTTGCATGGCCGCGGGCATCCACGAAATGACGGGCCAAGGCCAGATAGGCCTCCTCGCCCGTCTCTCGGTAAAGCTCCACGAGCGCCATCTCGATGACCGGGTGCCCCTCCAGGCCAGGGTGAAGATCGGGCCCGAAGGTGGCGACTAGATGGTCTGCCGCCCGGCGCGCCACGGTGAGCAGGTCCGGGTAGTCCACGGCGCGATGGGCGGCGATCGCCGCCTGGATGAGATGCCCGTAGCAGTAGAGCTCGTGGCCCATCGCCTGGTCCTCGTACCGGCGCGCGGGGTCGCCACCGGCCTGCACCCAGGAGTTGAGATAGCCGTCCTCGTCCTGGGCCTCGGCCAGCGCCGCGGTCCACTCAGCCAGCTCGGCGGCCAACTCGGTGTCGTGCGCGCGCCCCAGCTCCCAGGCCACCGCCTCCAGCCACTTGTAGATGTCGGAGTCCATGAACACCGGACCCTCGTAGGACGCCCGCGAGTCGCCCGGGCGGCCGGCCAGGAGCAGGTTCTCGAGGTTCCCGGCGTCGCGCAGGCGGCTGCTGCCGATCGGGATCGAGGTCGCCCGGTTGCGCTCCTGCCGCGCGCCCCAGAAGCCGCCGGCGATGATCACGTCGCGGTAGTCCACCGGCCGCACCGTCGTGCGGGCACCCGATGTGGGGCGCACCGGGCCGGCGTGGTCGTGCCCACGGACGTGCGTGGGAGCTGGCACTGCGCTACCGACGTTCACTCCTGTCATGTCAGACCCTCAGTCTCTTCTGCACTCGATGTTCCAAGTTGTCATTCGCACTGGTGTCGAACGTGCACGCGGTGTGCACCGCCCTCGCGCATGTATCACGCAGGCCCCCGCAGCGACGATGATCCGCCGCTACAACGCCGGGACCTCCACGCGTGCACCCTGCTCGCGGGACAGTGCGAGGCCCGTGGCAGGATCGAAGAAGTGCAGCCGGTCGACGTCGAGTCCGAGCGTGACCCGCCCGCCGGCGGCCACGTGGACGCGCGGGTCGACGCGCGCGACTCCCTTGCCGGCCGACGTCCCGGCGAAACGCGACGCGACAGCATCCCCGGAGTCGTTGGCCGGCTGGGCCGCCCGGCCGGCGCGGAAGCTCTCGGCGTCGATGGCGAAGTGCACCAGCTGCTCGTTGCCCAGCGCCTCGACGAGATCGACGTCGGCGACGAGCTCGCAGTCGCCGTTGCGCTCGGTCGCGGGGCGCTTGGCCACCGGCACCAGATCCTCCGGACGAATGCCGACCACCACGTCGTGGCCGCTGAGGGCGTCGAGGCCCGCCGGGCGCGTGCCCCCCAGGGCCAGGCGCTGGGAACCCAGGACGACCTCGAGGCGATCGCCGGCGCCGGCCAGGGACGCAGAGAACAGGTTCATGGCGGGCGAGCCGATAAAGGAGGCGACGAAGACGTTCGCGGGGCGGTCGTACAGCTCCTGCGGGGGCGCGAATTGCTGCATGACGCCCTGGCGCATGACCGCGACGCGATCGCCCATCGTCATGGCCTCGGTCTGGTCGTGCGTCACGTACATCGTCGCTGCCCCCAGCCGGCGCTGGATGTGCATCACCTCGGCGCGCATCTGGACCCGCAGGCTGGCGTCGAGGTTCGACAGCGGCTCGTCCATGAGGAAGATGGCGGGCTCGCGCACGAGCGCGCGGCCCATCGCCACCCGCTGGCGCTGTCCGCCCGAGAGCTGGCGGGGCTTGGCGTCCAGCATCTCGAACAGGCCCAGCAGCTTGGCCGCTTCCCGGGCCTTCTCATCCCGGACGGACTTGGGGACCTTGCGCACCGCCAGGGAGAACGCGATGTTCTGGTGGACGTTGAGATGCGGGTACAGCGCGTAGTTCTGAAAGACCATCGCCACGTCGCGCCGGCCCGGCGAGACGTCGTTGGCCGGCTCGCCGTTGAGACGGATCGTCCCGCTCGTCACATCCTCGAGTCCGGCCACCATCCGCAGCACGGTCGTCTTCCCGCAGCCCGACGGGCCGACGAGGACGACGAACTCCCCGTCGTTGATCGACAGGTCAACGCTCTTGACCGCCACCACGCCGTTGTCGAACACCTTGGTGACCTGCTCGAGCGCTAGGGTCGCCATCGCGTCAGTCTCCTCCTTGCCATATGTGTCATCTCGTGACCGTCACCCCTTGACCGCGCCGGACATCATTCCCTGCACGTAGTAGCGCTGCAGCGCGAAGTACAGGATCACGCACGGCACCATCGCGATGACGACCCCGGCCGAGAGATAGGCGTTGTTGATCGACCCGTAGGTCGACGTCGTCACCTCGTAGAGCTTGGCGGGCAGCGTCAGCTTCTCCGGGCTCTGCACGAAGGTCACGGCCTGCAGCAGCTCGGTCCATGCGTACAAAAAGGCGTACATCGCGCACGTGGCCAGGCCCGGCACGATCAGTGGCCGCATCACTCGCACCAGAGTGAACATGAAGCCGGCCCCGTCCACCCGGGCGGACTCGACGAGCTCCTGCGGCACCTGCTGGAACGTGTTGCGCATCACGAATACGCCGAACGGCAGGTTGAAGGTGCTGTACACCAGGATGAGGCCCAGCAGGTTGTTGGTCAGGTGCAGATCCGAGAGCTCGAGGTACAGCGGGGTGAGCACCGCCTGGAACGGGATCATCAGCGCCAGCAAGATGATCCCGAACACGATCCCTGAGCCCCGGAAGCGGAACTTGGCCAGCCCGTAGCCGGCGAGCGTGGCGACGACGGTGGTCAGCAGCGCCGTCCCCAGCCCGACGATCACGCTGTTGAGCAGGTTGGGAAGGATGTCGTACTGCCCGTGTGACACGGCACGGTAATTCGAGAAGGTCATCTGGGTGAAGTCGGCTGACTGCGGAGCCAGGCTCGACAGCCGTGCCGGCTGGAAGGAGCGCAGGATCGCCCAGATGATGGGGAGCACGAAGACGACGGCCAGCGAGGTGGCCACGCCGAGGTAGACCCAGAACCCCGCCCCGCGACGACGACGGCGCGCCGCGGGTGCCGGCGCCGGCGCCGCCGCGACGTCCTCGTAGTAGGTGGCCACCTCGGTCATAGCTCGGTGTCGTCTCTGAGGAGCACGAACTGGAACATCGTCACGAGCGCGATGACCACGACCAGGCAGAGAGCCATCGCGGTGGCGTACCCCACCTGAAAGCGCGTGAACGCCGTCTGGTAGATCCACTCGACCACCGTCTCCAGCCCCACGTTGTTCTGAGCCAGGATGTAGAACTGGTTGAAGGCCAGAAACGACCCGATCACCGAGATGATCAGCGCCAGCGCGATCGAGCGGCGCAGCATCGGGAGCGTAATCCTCCACTCCTTCGCCCACCAGGAGGCGCCGTCGACGTCGGCGGCCTCGTAGAGCTCGGCCGGGATGCCCTGCATCCCTCCGGTGAGGATGAGCATTGTCAACCCGGAGGCAAACCAGACCACGATCACCGAGATGGCGATGAGCGCGCTGGTCTCGTGGACCGTCCACGTGTGGGCGTCGGAGACGATGCCGAGCTTGGAGAGGATGAAGTCGACCCCGCCCGAGTTGGGCTGAAGCTCGATCTCGAAGATGAAGCTCACCGTGCTCAGCCCCACAACGAAGGGCAGAAAGAAGATGGTGCGAAACAGCTTGGCCCCGAAGCGATTGGCGCGCAGCAGTGCCGCCAGGCCGTAGCCGACGATGAAGATCGGCGGCGTCACGATCGCCGTGTACGTCAGGGTGAAGACGACCGAATGCTTGAAGCCGCTGTCGTGGATGAGCTCCTTGTAGTTGGCCAGCCCCACGAAGTGGTAGGGCCCCAGCAGCGGCCAGTTGGTCAGCGAGATGTAGACCGCGTAGCCGAGCGGGAAGAGCACGAAGGCCACGACCAGCACGACGGCGGGTGAGACCAGGAGCGCCCCGGTGCGCGAGGCGCGCTTGCTCTGCGCGCCTCGCGTCTTTCGGGTCGGCCCCCCGCGACGTGTGCGGAGGGTCAGACGCGGCTTGTCAGCGACGGTTCCCACGTCAGATCGGGGACGCCTCCCAGCGAATCCCCGCTACTGCCCGGAACTGGTCGAGGTCAGTAGTTGCTCGAACCCGGATTGAGCCGTCGCCTCCCCGCCGGTGACATCGCCGTTGTAGACCGCGTCGGTGAACAGCTTGAACCATGGCGAGTTGGGCTCGTTGTAGGCCTGGTCGTAGATCAGGGTGGTCGGCGCGTACCCGGTCTTCAGCGCCTTCAGCGCCACCGCGTCGTAGGGGTTGGCCTTGCTGAAGCTGGGCGTGAGCGTGGTGGTCACGACCGGCGTGTAGCCATATTTCGGGTACTGCGTCTGCTGCTGCGCAGCCAGCATCCACTTGACGAATTCCCACGCACCGGACGCGTTCTTGGCGCCATTCGGGATGACGAAGTCGTCTCCTCCGTCAAAGGTGGAGCCGGACCCGCCGTTCTGGCCGGGGAGCGGCGCGATCCCGAAGTCCTTGATGTTGCCGCTCTTGACGAACGTCGGGTACTTCCCGTACGGCCCGGGGTAGAGGCCGATCTTGCCGGTGGCGAAGTCGTCGCCCCACGTCGCACCGTTGTCGGTCTGATCGTTGGCCGGTGCGTCGCCGTTCTTCCACATCGTGTGGTAGGCGTTCATCAGCGCCGTGAGCTCGTCGTTGCCCTTGATATTGATCGACTGCTTGGGCAGGTCGCCCTGGATCATGTAGTTCTTGTCGGCCCACAGATTCGGCTCCATCACGAAGCCGAGGCACCCCTGGCAGTCGCCGGCGAAGGACACCCCGTGCACTCCGGAGAGACCGAGCTTCTGGACCGCGTCGGCGTCGGTGGCCATCTGCGCGAACGTCGTCGGCGCACCATTGATGTGCGCCTTCGCGAAGAGGGCCTTGTTGTACCAGAGCACCGAGAGGTCGGCGAGATACGGCGCGGCGTACATCTGACCCTGATAGTTACCGAGGCTCAGGTGACCGGGACTGAGGGCCGAGAACTGCGGGAGCGCCTTGACGTAGGGCGTCAGGTTCATCAGGGTGTGCTCGCTGGTGAACTCCGGGACATCGACGTCGTTGAGCCCGACGAGGTCCGGCGGATGGCCGGCGCGGATCGCGGTGGCCAGTGTCGAAGTGTCATTGTTGGGCGAGGTCTGGACGATCTTGACCTTCAGTCCCGGATGCGTCGCGTTGAACTTCGGAACCAGGGCAAGAGCCAGGGCGTTGGTAGCGGCACGCTGGTAGAAGACCACCGTCCCCTTCGCGTTGACACCAAAGCTCGAGGCGCCCGAACCGGCGGACGTCTTCGAGCCGCCGGAAGTGCTTGAGCTTCCGCAGCCGACAGCCAGCATTGCAAGCGCCGCGCACGCGGCGCCCATGGACAGCCTCTTCATTCTCTCCTCCGTCGCGAGCGTCGCAGCCCGCAGTCGCCGAGCAGCTGTAATCCGACGCTTGTACGTCAGCCGGTAAGGTTCAGGTGACGAACCCTGCCGGCTTAGGGCGTCGGTTATGATGGTCATCGAAGCGCTTCGACACGGCGAAGCTACCATGAGCGCGAACAGGAGTCAAGCGGGTGTCACATAGAGATTTCCGACGCGGGTCTGGCACCGTATGAGGAACACGCATGACTGACACTAAGCCTCCGACGATGGCCCAGATCGCCGAGCACGCCGGCGCGGCGCTCAGCACCGT
>DASXCN010000008.1:0-3330 GCA_036491155.1 Solirubrobacteraceae bacterium
CGCATCGGGGACCCGACCGCGCAGAGCTCCTCGAACTCGGTCTCCAGCACCACGACGACCACCAGCACCACGACGACCACGACTTCGACCAGCTCCTCGACCTCGACCACGTCGAGCTCGACGACCCCGACCGGCATTCACGTCACGGTCGGCGGCCGCCCCGTCGTCAACATCGGTCGCTAGGACGCCGGCGCCAGCGCGCGGCTGATGAACCGCAGGCTCACCGCCTGCAGTTCCTCGTCGTGCTGGATGGAGCGGTGATGGCCGCCCGGGACGGCGATCAGCCGGCTGCCCGGCGCCGTGACCACCTCGGCCAGCTCGCGCGAGTGCGCGATCGGCACCCGCTCGTCGCCTTCGGCGTGCATGAGCAGCAACGGGATGGTCAGTTGCCGCGCGGCCGCGGTCAGATCGTGCTCGTCGAGGAACGCGCGCAGCGCGTCCCGGTCGGCGGCGAACGAGAACCGCCCCTCCTCCTCCAGGCCGCGGCGCAGGCCATCGGCGCTGGCGGGGCAGATGGCGACCACCGCCTGCGTCTCGACGCCGCGGATCGCTCCCTCGGCGGCGGCGAGGATGGCCAGGTAGCCGCCCATGCTCGAGCCGCGAAGCGCGATCGGCGCGGTGCGGTCACCCAGCGTGCACCGCAGATGCGCGACGAACATGAGCACGTCGTCGAGCGCTCCACCATCCAGCCGGCCACCGGTCTCGCCGTGGCCGCGCTGGTCAAAGCACACCACCGCGAGGCCGAGCGCGACCGCCGCCCGCGCGAAGCCGTGATGGCTCTCCTTGCACGAATCGGCGCCGTGGACCACCACCACGCCGGCGCGCGCGGGCGCGGCGGGCGCAGGCGGAAGCCAGAGCGTGAAGGCCGCGCCGCGGAGTTTGCCGGTATGGGCGGGAAGCAGCGGGGTGACGGTGCGCAGGCGCAAGACCATATCTTTTGCGACTGTGAGTGCCACCGTGAGCGAGCTATCGCACGTGTACCCCATGGGGAGCCGCGTCAACGAGCGCGGCCATCTGGAGCTGGGCGGCTGCGATGCTCTCGAGCTCGCGCGCACCCACGGGACCCCGGTGTACGTGGTGGTGGAGGACGACCTGCGCGCCCGGGCGCGCTCCATCCTCGACGCCCTCGCCGCGCGCCACCGCGACCACGATGTCCTCTTCGCCTCCAAGGCCTTCCCATGTACCGCCGTCTACCGGCTGCTCGCCGAGGAGGGGCTGGCCTGCGACGTCGCCTCCGGCGGCGAGCTGGCCCTCGCCCTGAGCGCCGGCTTTGAGGCAGCGCGCACCTACATGCACGGCAACGCCAAGTCCGAGCAGGAGTTGCGCGAGGCCCTGGCCGCGGGGGTCGGCCACATCGTGCTCGACTCGCGCCACGAGATCGAACGGCTGGCCGCCGTCGCCGCGGACACCGGAACGCGCCAGGACGTGCTCATCCGCGTGACCCCGGGGGTGGCCGGGAACACCCACCAGGCCATCTCCACCGGCCAGGCCGACTCCAAGTTCGGCTTCTCGCTCGATCAGGCCCGCGAGGCCATCGCCGCCCTCGAGGGGCACCGCTGGCTCAACCTCCAGGGCCTGCACTTCCACATCGGGTCCCAGCTGTTCGAGCTCGAGCCCTTCCGGGCCGCGGTGCGCGCCATCGCCTCGCTCGGCGACTTCCCGGTCTACAACCTCGGCGGCGGGCTGGCTGCCGCCTACACGCCCGACCAGCGGCCGCCCAGCCCGCAACGATGGGTCGAGGCGATCGTCGAGGCGGTCCACGCCGAGCTCGGTTCCGGCAAGCGCCTGCTGCTCGAGCCCGGCCGCGCGCTGGTGGCCAACTCCACGGTGACGCTCTACACGGTGCAGACGGTGAAGCGCAACGTCTCGACCTGGGTGGCCGTCGACGGCGGCATGTCGGACAACCTGCGCCCGATGATGTACGGCGCGCGCTACGAGGCGGTCATCGCCGACCGCCCGCTGGCTCCGGGCGACACGCTCTGCCACGTGGCGGGCAAGCACTGCGAGTCCGGTGACGTCATCGTCCGCGACGCCCATCTGCCCGACCCCGCCCCCGGCGACGTGGTGGTCACCCCCGCCACCGGCGCCTACGGTTACGCCATGGCCAACAACTACAACGGGGTCCCGCGCCCACCGGTCGTCTTCGTTCGCGATGGCCAGGCCCGTGTCGTCGTGCGCCGGGAGACCTATGCCGACCTCATGGGCCGGGATGTCGGCTGAGCCCATGGCCGCCTCGGGGACTGACACGTTCCGCGTCGGGCTCCTGGGCCACGGGACCGTCGGCGCGGCCTTCGCCGACCTGTTGCCGCGCCAGGCCGACCGGATCGCGCGCATCACCGGCCTGCGCCCCGAACTGTCGGGGGTGCTGACCCGCAGCCGCGGCTCCTTCGAGGAGATCCTGGAGGGGTCGGATCTGATCGTCGAGCTCATCGGCGGGATCGACCCCGCCCGCGAGTACCTGCTGACGGCGATGCGGGCCGGCAAGCACATCGTCACCGCCAACAAGCAACTGCTCTCGCACCACGGCGAGGAGCTGTGGGAGGAGGCGCGGGTGCGCGGGGTGCAGTTGCGCTTCGAGGGCGCGGTGGCCGGCGTCGTGCCGGTGATCCGGGTGCTGCAGGAATCGCTGGCCGGGGCGACGATCGACCGGGTCCACGGCATCGTCAACGGGACCACCAACTTCATCCTCACCGAGATGGCGCGGACGGGGGAGTCCTTCGCCGAAGCGCTGGCCGACGCCCAGCGCCTGGGCTACGCCGAGGCCGACCCCACCGAGGACGTCAACGGCAAGGACGCGGCGGCCAAGATGGCGATTATCGCCCGCCTCGCCTTCGAGACTCCGGTCCACATCGACCAGGTCCGCTACGAGGGCATCGAGCACATCCAGCCCGACGATCTGGAGTACGCGCGCGACCTGGGGCTCGGGCTCAAGCTCATCGGCACGGCGGAGCGCGTCGGCGCCGACGGGCTGTCGGTCACGGTCTACCCCGCGTTCCTGTACCCCGGCCACCCGCTGGCGTCGGTCAACGGCCCCTTCAACGCGGTGACCGTGGAGTCGGAGGCGATCACCGAGATCACCATGAGCGGCCCGGGCGCGGGCGGTCCCCAGACCGCGAGCGCGGTGCTGGGCGACGTGATCAGCGCGATGATCCCGCCGGCCTCCACGCCCCCGGCGACCGAGTCGCTGCAGATCGTCGGCGACGTCATGTCGTCCTTCTACCTCTATCTCGAGGTGGCCGACGAGCCCGGCGTGCTGGCGCGGGTCGCCGATGTCCTGGCGCGCCAGCAGGTGTCGGTCAAATCCGTGCTGCAGAAGGGACTGGATGACCA
>DASXCN010000009.1:0-4849 GCA_036491155.1 Solirubrobacteraceae bacterium
GACGGCGTGGCCGCGACCGAGCACCTCGGCTTTGACGAGGTGCAGGAGAGCGAGGTGGACATCACCAAGGCGCCGTTTTTGATGTCGATCGGCCGCGGGGTGGAGGACAAGGACGAGCTCCCGCGCCTGGAGGCGCTGGCCGAGCGGCTCGGCGCGACCCTGAGCGTGTCGCGGCCGCTCGTCGACGCCGGGTGGATGCCGAGCGCCCGCCAGGTCGGTCAGTCGGGCAAGACGGTCAAGCCACGCGTGTACCTGGCGCTCGGCATCTCCGGGGCGGTCCAGCATCTGGCCGGGATGCGCACCGCGGAGACGATCATCGCCGTCAACACCGACCCGGAGGCGCCGATCTTTGGGGTCGCCCACTTCGGCGCCGTGGCCGACCTGTTCGAGGTCGTCGACGAGCTGGAGCGGGTGCTGGAATAGACGCCGTGGCGCTTCTGCTCGCCGCCACCAAGACTCGCCCCGTCTTCTGGCACTTCGTGCCGTGGTTGAAGGTCGTCTGGTACGTGCTGGCGGTGGCCTCGGTCGTCGTGTTCGCGTATGGGGTGCTGCGGCCGGTGGTCAAGTACCGCCGCGGTCGCGGCGGACCGTGGCCGCCCTGCCCGTGGGGCGAGCTGCCGCGGCGCCTGGCCACGGGCGCCCGGCTGCTGTTCTCCCACGCCACGATCGAGCGCCGCGACCGGACCGCCGGGTGGGCGCACCGGGGCATCTTCTACGGATTCATCGTGCTCTTCGCCGGGACGGTGGTGCTGGGGTTCGACACCGACTTCACCTCGCCGGTATTCGGCTGGGACTACTTCCACGGCACCTTCTACCTGGTCTACAAGGAGATCCTGAACCTGCTCGGCACGGCGCTGATCGCCGGCGTGCTGGTGATGATGGTCCGCCGGGCGTTCCTGCGACCGGCCAAGCTCGATTACGCTCGCCCCGACCGGGCCCCCGACGACCCCCAATATGACCGGCGCACCTATCGCATCGGTGACTGGTGGTTCGTGACCGCGCTGCTGGTGATCGCGCTCACCGGCTTTGTGCTGGAGGGCATTCGGATCGCCATGGACCAGCCGGGCTACGGCGGCACCCAGTTCGGCGGGTGGGTCGTGGCCCAGGCGCTGGGCGGGCTGAGCGAGCCCACGTTGGCGGGTCTGCGCCACGGGTTGTGGTGGTTTCACGGTCTGCTGGCGATCAGCTTCGTCGCCAGCATCCCGTACACCAAGGCCGCCCACATGCTGTCCAGCTTCCTGAGCCTCTCGTTGCGCGATCCACTGGCCGGCCGGCGGCTGGCGCCGATCCCGCCCGAGCGCGCATCCGAGCCCGCCGGCTACGGGTCGCTGATCGACTTCAGCCCCCTGCACCTGCTCCAACTCGACGCCTGCACCAAGTGCGGCAAGTGCCATCAGGCGTGCCCCGCGAACGCAACCGGCCGTCCGCTGTCGCCGCGCGACGTGATCCTGGAGCTGCGTGAGCAGTCAAATCACGCAGCCCGCGGCGCCGGCATCGGCGGCGTGCTCGGCGCGCTGGTCGACGGCGATGCCGACGGCAACGGCTTTAAGGCGAGCGTGGTGGGTCCTGACGGCGTCCGCTCCGAGACGATCTGGTCATGCATGCAATGCAACGCCTGCGTGGAGATCTGTCCGGTCGGCATCGAGCAGGCGCCGATCATCAACCAGCTGCGGCGGCGGTTGGTCGAGGAGGGGGAGCTTGACTCCAACCTGCAGTCGACGCTCGAGCAGATCAACAAGTCGGGCAACTCGTTCGGCGAGAACCGCCGCAAGCGCGGGCGCTGGGCGCGAGAGCTCGACTTCGAGGTCCCCGATGCCCGCAAGGAGCCGGTTGACGTGTTGTGGTTCGTCGGCGACTACGCGTCCTTTGACCCCCGCTCGCAGCAGGTGACCCGGGCGCTGGCGCGCGTGTTTCACGCCGCGGGGCTGAGCTTCGGGATCATGTACGACGGGGAGCGCAACTCCGGCAACGACGTCCGTCGCGTCGGCGAGGAAGGGCTATTCGAGTCCCTGGCCGAGCAGAACATCGCCGCGATCGCCGATTGCGAGTTCCAGCGCATCGTCACCAGCGACCCGCACTCGCTCAACACCCTGCGCCACGAGTACCCGGAGCTGGGCGGCGGCTGGCCGGTGATGCATCACACCGCGCTGCTGCTGGAGCTGATCGAGGCCGGGCGACTGGAGCTGGGAGAGCCGCTGGGCCGCACCGTCACCTATCACGATCCGTGCCACCTGGGCCGCTTTCAGGGTGAGTACGACGCCCCGCGGCGGATCCTCGAGCGGCTCGGCTGCACCCTGCACGAGATGCCCCGCAACCGCGACAACTCGTTCTGCTGCGGGGCCGGCGGGGGCCGGATCTGGATCGCCGATCAGCCTGGGCAGGAGCGACCCTCGGAGAATCGCATCCGCGAGGCGCTGACGCTGGCGGACGTGGAGCTGTTCGTCGTCGCCTGCCCCAAGGATGTGACCATGTACGAGGATGCGATCAAGACCACCGGCAACGCGGAGCGGATCGCGCTGCGCGAGGTCACCGAGCTCGTGGAAGAGGCGCTGATCCCCAGCTCGGCGCTCTCGCCCGCGTGACGGCCGACCGGCTCAGCTACGCGGGTGGCGCTTCTCGGTGTCGTAGATCGGGAACGGAGCCACCGTGGCGCCGACCACGCCGTCGCCCAGCGCCACGTCCACCCGCTGTCCCTCGCTCACGAGGTCGCGGTCGATGGCGGCCATGCCGATCACGCTCATGTCAAACGTGGGGCTCTGGCACGGGCTGCGCAGGATCCCCACGTCACGTCCGTCTTGGGTGACGGCCGCGCCGTACTCCGGCACCTGGTCGCCGTCGATCCGCAGCGTGGTCAGCAGCCGGGGGGTGCCCTCGGCGGCGATGGCCTCCAGGGCCTGCTTGCCGACGAAGTCCCCGGCCTTGCCGAGCTTGATCACGTTGTCCAGCCGGACCTCGAACGGATCGGTCTGGTGCGGGAAATAGTCGATGTCCGGGAACAGCAGCCCCGATTCGATGCGCAGCAGCTCGATCGCCGACAGGCCGATCGGACGCAGCCCGTGGGGCTCGCCGGCGGCGATCACCGCGTCCCACAACGTCTGCGCGTCATCGACGGCGCAGTAGACCTCGAAGCCGAGCTCGCCGGAGTATCCGGTGCGCGACAGCCAGCAGTCGACGCCGCCCACCTTCACGCCCTCGTGGATGAAGCGGAAGTAGCGCAGCGTGTTGACGTCGGCGCCCTCGGTGATGGGCCCCAGCACCTCGCGGCAGCGGGGACCCTGGACCTGCAGGTGCGGCATCTGCGGCGTCCGATCCTCGATCTGCACGTCCAGGCCACGGTCGGAGGCCACCTGCTTGAACCAGTCCAGGTCGGAGTCGTAGCTGGTGACCGAGAGGCAGTGGTCGTCGGCCAGCTTGAACACGGTGCCGTCCATGACCATCTTGCCCTGCTCGTCGCACAGCGCGCCGTAGCGGACCTGGCCGATCTCCAGGGCCGCCATGTCGTTGGTGAACAGCGCATCGGCCAGCGCCACCGCGTCGGGTCCCCGCAGATCCCATTTGCGCAGCGGCGACTCGTCCCAGAGACTGCACGCGGTCCGCGTCGCCTGATGCTCGCGCACCTCGTCGCCGAAGTCCGCCGCCCAAGCCCAGCCTTCCCAGTCGGTCCAGGTCGCGCCGGCGGCGCGCTGGGCCGAATCGAACGCAGTGCGATGCAGTTCGCCGGTCGACATTTCGCTCACCTCTCCAATTTGATGAATTTGTTCAAAACTGGCGCGCCGAGTTATATCGAACACCGATGGCGGCTGCCCGGCCCTCCGCGCCCGCGAGGCACCCGGAACACTTAGCTCAATGGGAATCGCACTCGGTCTGGGCGCCGCCCTCTCCTGGGGACTCGCCGACTACTTCGCGGCGGTCGCGTCGCGTCGCATCGGCGCTCTGCGCGTCGTGCTGGGCTTTCACCTGGTGGCCCTGATTCCGCTCACGGCGCTGGCGCTGGCCACCGATGCGCTGGCGCATGTCAGCGTTGGCGAAGTGGCCGTCCTGGCCGGTGTCGGGGCCGTGGGCTGGCTGTCCTACCTGGCGTTCTACGGGGCCCTGGCGATCGGGCCGATCTCGGTGCTGAGCCCGATCGTCTCAGGCTACGCGGCGGTCACGGCGCTGCTGGCGGTGGGGTTCGCGGGTAGCCGCCTGTCGGCGCTGCAGTCGGTGGCGGTGGCGATCACGATCGGCGGCACGATGCTGGCCTCGGCGGACGTCCGGGAGATCATGCGCGCGAAGCTGCAGCCGCGCTCGGTGCTGGGATTCGTCCTCGCGTTATGTGCCATGTGCCTGCTGGGCGCGTTCGTGTTCGGCGTCTCCTACTACCGCCAGCGGATCGGCTGGCTGGGGCCGATCTTTCTGGCCCGGGGCTTCGCGACGGTGTTCCTGCTGGGCCATGTGCTGGTGCGGGGCGCTCGGGTCACCCCGCCCGGCGCCGCTGCCGGCGCGGCTGCCGGCGAGCACGGAGCGGAGCCTGCTGCCGTGCAGCCCTCCTCGCGCGCCCCGGTGGTGGCGATCATCGCCCTGCTCGCGTTGGTGGACACTGGCGGCTACGTCTGCTTCAACCTCGGCGTGGGGCATGCCCCGACGGCGATCGTGGCGGCGGCCTCGGCGCCGTACGCGCTGGTGCCGATCGCGATGGGCGTGTGGCTGTTCCGTGAGCGTCCGACGCGCGCCCAATGGCTGGGCGTCGCCTGCGTGCTGGTGGGGGTGATCGTCCTGGGCGCCGTCACCTGACGCGGTCAGGCGACCTGCACGCTCGGCCCGCGCACGTGGTTGCCGGCACCTTCGGGCCAGGGCAGCCCGTGCTGGG
>DASXCN010000010.1:0-4623 GCA_036491155.1 Solirubrobacteraceae bacterium
AGCGTCGAGCCGGCGACGGTCGCCGTGCGGACGAGCTCCGGCCCGTGCTCCAGCACCGGGCCGGCGGCGGTGTCCTGGCGCCAGAACGCGTTGGCGGTGGTGGTGTCGGCGAGCAGCAGGCTGAGGCCGGGACGGCCGCCGCCGCTGATCTGGACCTGGGCCAGGCCGTCGTGGACGTAGTCGAGGCGCAGGTCGCCGGTGGATGGGTCAAACGTCGTGGTGACGTTGCCCGACACCACCTTCACGGCCGGGCGGCTCGAATAGCGCAGGACGGTCTCGCCGTCCTCTCCGTCACGCCCGTAGAGAAGGGCGACGTCCTGCGAGCCCTGCACGAGGTGCGTCATGAGCTCAGACGTCGAATAGACCAGGTGCTGTCCGTCCATGTCGTAGTCGGCCAGCAGCATCTTGGCGTCCTGGCCGTTGAGGGCGAGGGTCCCCTGCTGCGGGACGGTGTAGGTGCCGTCCGCGGTGGTGATGGGGAAGGTGAAGCTGTTGTCCGTGGTCGCGTTGGACGGGTTGTGCACTGCGACATAGAGGTGGGTTCCCGTCGCGGGGCTCACGTCGTCGTAGACCTTGACCGCCGACGACGAGGGCGTCACCGGGTCACCCTTCTGCACGGTGGAGACGACGGGAGCGGCGCTCTGCAAGAACAGACCGATCTCCTTCATCGTCGCGGCCTTTGGCCGCAGCTGGCGCGCCTCGTTGATCGCGGCGCCGTAGTCGTAGGAGGTGTAGACGACCGGAGCCGGCTCCCAGCCCCACGAGGTCCCGCCGACCGTCATGTAGAAGTTCTGGATGGTGAGGCGGTTGGCGATGTTGGTCTCGTAGAAGACGCGCTCGTAGCCCGGGCCTTCGCGCTGCGCCATGCAGTCGTAGGTGCCCTGGCTCCCCCAGTAGTCGAACCAGCCGCCGCCGAACTCGGCGGCGAACCCGGGCGTGTTGGGGGAGGCGCTGGACCCCCCGGTGGCTCCCCCGGGCCCCCAGATCCCCCAGTCGGGCGCGGTGGACGGGGAGCCGGGGGTCGCGTCGGTGTTGCACGTGCCGCCCGGGTACCCATCGAAGGCATAGAGGTCGTTGGGACCGGTGACCGTGCCCGGGACGCCGGAGTCCGCCGGCACCCAGATGCCGTTGCGGCCCTTGTCGTTGTGGAAGATCGGCACGGTGATGCCGTCGCTGCGCACCGTGTCGTAGAGGTTCTGCATGTAGTCGGACTCGCCGGTGCCGGTGCTGGCCAGCTCGTTCTCGATCTGGTACAGGATCACCGTGCCGGTGCCGTTGGTCAGCTGGTGGTTGCGCAGGATCGCGTCGATGTGGTGCAGCCACTCGTCGGCGGCGGCCTCGTAGTCGGGGGCGTTGGTGCGGGCCTTGCCGGCCTGGGTGGTCAGCCACCCCGGGAACCCGCCGGCGCTGGTCTCGGCGTTGATGTAGGGGCCCGGCCGGGCGATGACGTACAGCCCCGTCTTCGCGGCCATGTCCAGCAACTTGGAGACGTCGCGGACGCCCGAGAAGTCATACACCCCGGGTCTGGGCGAGTGGTAGGCCCAGTTGAAGTAGATGGTGACCGCGTTGTAGCCCTCGGCCTTCATCTTCTGGAGGATGTCCAGCCACAGGCTGGGGCTCGGCAGCCGCCAGTACTCGAACTCGCCGGACCAGATGACCGTCCGACGACCGTCGATCATGAGCGAGTCCTGGTCGTAGGTGATGGTGTGCGCCTGCTGTCCCTGCGACGTTAAGCGGGCGGCAGGCGCGGCATGCGCGGCCCGAGCCGGAACGACCTTGGCGCCCGCGCCGCCCAGCAGGCAGCCGCCCAGCACAGCGGCCGTCGCGACGACGACGGCGAACGAACGGTACGCCCTGCGCATACCTTCCCTCCCGACTCAAAATGACATGTCGCGCGCACACGGCGCGCGTTTCCTCTCGCGGCCGGGATGTTAGCGCTAACGGCCAGCGCCGGCGACGGTTCCAGCCGGCGCCGCACATCGAGGACAGCCCGTTGGGTTGCCGCCCGTGACCCCGTCAAGGCGATCGCCGACGACGCTCCCGGGCTTCGTGGGGCAGCGCTGCCGGCGCCCCGCCGCGCGTCAGGTCACATTGCCGCCAAGCGTGCTGGTGAAGGCCTCTGCACCCTTGCGGTTGGCGCGCGGAATCTCAAACTGCCAGGCGCTGCCGTCGGCGAACGTGAGCTTGAGCTGTGAGAGCACCTTGCCCTTGTCCAGCGCGACCGACTGCAGGTCGCCGCGCGGCACGCGCACCAGAGCATCGCCCTTGGGGTGCGGCTTCCAGCCGAGCTGCGAGGTCCTGGTCAGTACCAGTTCGGTCTCTGAAGCGGCGAGGTAGCCGACGCGCCCGAAGCTGGGCATCTCCGCCACGGGCTTCGAGGTCTTGCTGGCCAGCGCATTGGCGGCGAGGTTTCCCACAAGACCCCCCACCTGAGCGCCTGCAGTACTGATCGATGCCTTCTTTGTCAGCCCCCGCGGGCTGACCAGGGTCCCGGCCACCTCGGGCGCGCCGAGGGCCTGCGATGCATCGTTGGCCATGGTTCCGGTCCTCCAGTGATGTGGTGATGATTGCCCCGCCCACCCTTGCGACCGACCCTGGCCACGACGGGCACGTCGGACATTATGTACGTTCGCGAGACCGGAGCGGTGAATCGAGGTGACGTGGTGGACGAAGCGACGATGCAGGACGGCGTCCCGACGACAGCGGGCTGGTTCGTCGTCAATGCGCGGGACGCACGCTGGATGCACAACGACATGCGCGCGGTGTGCAAGTTCGGCGGCGAGGGTCCGGCGCATTTCGACGCGCTCGGCATCGGTCTCTACTGGATCGAGCCGGGCCGGCCGATGACGCTCTATCACCGCGAGGCCGGGCAGGAGGACTTCCTCGTGCTGCGCGGCGAGTGCCTGTTGGTCATCGAGGGCGAGGAGCGCCCGCTGCGCGCCTGGGACCTCGTGCACTGTCCGCCCCAGACCGCCCACACGATCGTGGCGACCGGGCCCGAGCCCGCGCTGATCGTCGCCGCCGGCGCGCGCCGAGAACGGGGCAGCGCGCGCTATCCCTTCGAGCCGGGCGCGGCCCGCCACGGTGCCGGGGTCCCCGACGAGCAGACCTCGGGTCGCGACCACTACGCCACCTTCGGCACTCCGCAGCCCGGTCGGGCCCCCGGCTTCCCCTGGCGATCCGAAGGCGGCTGAGCCGGACCGTCAGGCGCTTCGCCGGGCCCAGCGCTCCTCGCGATACAGGCGCTGCGCGAACACGCCCGCGGGATGGGCGCGCAGTCGGCGGACCTCCTGGGCCGCCGCGGCGGGCAGCGCCTCGGGCGGTGGCAGCGGCGAGCCGTACCCCCCGGGCAGCAGCATCGCGGCCGAGAGGGCCCCGAAGGTCAGGTCGGCGGCGGTGAAACGGTCGCCCAGGAGAAAGCGCCGGCCGTCGGCGAGCCGGGCGGCGACATCGTCGAAGGCCCGCTCGACGCGCTCGAGCGCCGCCGACGACGACGCGTCGGTGACGCCGAGGGCGCGGCTCAGGGCGATCTCGACGAGCGGGCCGGCCCCCCGGAAGGCCAGCTTCTCCCAGCCGGGCAGGCCGGCCTCGGCCCACGGCCGCAGACGCGCCACCACGGGCAGTGTGGCGTGGTAGACCCACACGCGGGCGTCGGGGCCCAGCTCGTCGTCGAAGCCGTCCTCAAGTGTGGCCGCGCGACTCCCCAGCTCGCCGTCCGGATACAGGCGCTGGCCGGCCGTCAGGCGCCGATCGGCCCAGCGCAGGATGTCGGTGGAGTCGGCGACGACCTCGCCGTCGTCGGCCACGAACACGGGGACCGAGGTTCCTCCCCCGGCTCGCCGGGCGGCGGCGATGTGGATGAACTGCAGGTGCGGCCGCTCCACGTAGGCCACGCCGGCACGGTGCAGCGCCCAGCGCGCCTTCTCGCAGAAGTGGCTGATCGGGATGGTCACCAGATGTGCGGGCATGTCGCTCTCAGACTCGGGTGGCCCGCGGCGCGCTAGCGCAGGATCGATCCGGTGATCGTCGGCCGGTGCGCGCCGAGGAAGTAGATCCCGGCCAGGCCCGGGGTGTGGAAGGCGTCGTTGGGATTGTCCTGCAGCGTGGAGTCGGCGATCGACACCGTCCCGGTGCGGTCGTTGGAGACGAAGAAGATCGCCCCGCCGCCCTCGTTGGCGTGGTTGTGGGTGAAAGTGCTGCCCGCCACCGACAGGGTCATGGTGTCGCCGTCGTTGTAGATCGCGCCGCCGCTGCCACCGCCGGGGGCGCCGGGTCGCGCCGGGTTCGCGCCGTGGCCGATGGCGCGGTTGTTGGTGAAGCGACTGTTGAGCACCGTCCATGAGACTCCGATGCTGCTCAGCGCGGCCCCGTTGGAGCACGCGTTGGCGGCAAAGCGGCTGCCCACCACGTACACGGGGCGCCCGTGGTACTGCGACAGCGCCCGGACGCCCGCCCCGCCCAGGTCAGGCCCCGTGGGATCGCAGCGGTTGCCGGTGAAGGTCGCGTTGACGATGCGCAGCTCCCCGCCGCGATCGAAGATCGCGCCGCCACCCCCGCCGTCGAAGTGCTGGCCCGTCGAATTGCCGTCGGCGAAGGCGATGTTCTGGACCGTCAGGCGCGGCG
>DASXCN010000011.1:0-8400 GCA_036491155.1 Solirubrobacteraceae bacterium
GCCATCAACGCCGCCCGCCGTGGCAACGACACCATCGACGGCGTCGACTTCGACCAGGCGCTGGAGCGCGTCGTCGCCGGCATGCAGTCGCGCCGGCGCCTCAACGACCGCGAGCGGCGTGTCGTCGCCTTCCACGAGGCCGGCCACGCGCTTGTCGCCGAGCTGCTGCCGTCCGTCGACGCGGTCCACCGCATCTCGATCATCCCGCGCGGCCGGGCGCTGGGCTACACGCTCAACCTCCCCACCGAGGACCGCTACCTGCGCACGCGCGCCGAGCTGGTGGACATGATGACCATGCTGCTGGGCGGCCGCGCCGCGGAGTCCCTGGTCTTCGGCTCGGTGACCAACGGCGCCACCGACGACCTGCGCCGGGTCGCCGACATCGCCTACTCGATGATCCACGAGTACGCCATGGGGACCGGGTTCACCTCCCTGCGCGTCAATTCCGAAATGCTGTCGGAGTCGACCCGCCGGGTCCGCGACGAAGAGGTCCGCGAGCTCGCCGACGAGGCCTTCCGCGCCGCCAGCGAGCTCCTGCGCACCCACCGCCCCCAGCTCGACAAGCTCGCCGCGGCCCTGCTCGCCGACGAGGTGCTGGAGCGCGAGGAGATCGATCGCATCATGGCCGGGACGCCCGTCACCGCGCCCGACCGCCGTGCCGGCATTCATCTCGGCCTGGCAGCGGCGTCCACCGAGACGCCGGTCGAGCCCACACCGCCCGGCCAGCACTAGCGGCGCCCGGCGGCCGGCCCGCCGTACCCGCCCGATATGCTCGGCGGCGCCATGCTGACCGCGATCGACCACGTGGGCGTCGCCGTCGAGAGCATCGACGACGCGCTCGCGCTCTACCGCGACCAGCTTGGCATGCCACTCGTCCACCGCGAGACCGTGTCCGAGCAGGGCGTCGACGCGGCACTGCTCGACGTCGGCGACAGCCACATCGAGCTGCTGCAGCCCCTCGGCCCCGACACCGCGGTCGGCAAGTTCCTGACCCGCAGGGGGCCGGGACTGCACCACGTGGCCTACCGTGTCGAGTCGGTGCAGGCCGCCCTGGACGCGTACGCCGCGGCCGGGATGCGCCTCATCGACCAGGCGCCGCGTACCGGGATCCGCGGATCGCGGGTGGCCTTCCTTCACCCCGCCTCGACGGGCGGGGTCCTTACCGAGATCGTGCAGCCAGCAGAGGAGCACCCCTAAGTGTCAGACGACGACAAGCCCCAGAAGATCAACATCGGCTTCGCCGGCGGCCCGGTGCTCTCGGCACGGGTGGCGGCCAAGCACCTCGACAAGTTGCGCGAGGCGCTTGGGACGACCGGCTGGCACAGCCTCAAGGCCGAGGACGGCGAGGTCTCCCTGAACCTCGAGAAGGTGGTCTACGTGCTGGTGGACACCGAGGCCCACCGGGTCGGCTTCGGCGGCTGACGGCCGTCGCGGATCGCCGGCCGCCGCCCGTCGGGACAGGCCCGCCTCATCGCGTAAACAGCGTGGAGAGGACGACCTCGGTCACCGTGCGGGTCACGCCCTGAGTCGCGCGGATGCGCTCAAGCGCGAGCTCCAGGCTCTTGGTGTCCTCGGCCATCACGTGCAGCAGCGCGCTCGCCTCCCCGGCCACGGTGTGGGCCGAGACGACGCCGGCCTCGCTCTGCACCGCCCGCTTGATCGCCGCGCCGGGCATCCCGCCCTCGCAGTAGAGGTCGACGAACGCCTCGGCGCGCCAGCCGAACGCCTCCGGGTCGACGACGGCCGTGTAGCCCAGGACGACGCCGTCGCGCTCCAGCCGGTCCAGCCGGCGCTTGACCGCCGGCGCTGAGAGGTGTACGTGCTTGCCGATATCCGAGAATGAGCGACGGGCATTCTCGCGAAGCAGCGCAACGATTCTTCGATCCGTGGCGTCCATGTCGGGTCAGAGACGTGCGGCAACACAACGTACCGGGCTCGTGATGGCGGCGCAAGCGACAACTCGTTGTCGGGCGAGCATTGGAGCACGACCCCGGCCGGCGTGCCAACCTCTAGCCATGTTCCAAGAAGCGCAGCTCTACGCCCCCATCAGCACCTCCGAGGACGGCATGGTCACCGTCCACCTCGACGAGAGCCACCCCGGCTTTGGCGACTCGGTCTACCGCGAGCGCCGCAATCAGATCGCCGCCCGCGCCCTGCGCTGGAGCGCGGGGCCGCCCGCCCCGCCGATCCCGCACGTCGACTACACGGAGGCCGAGCAGGAGGTGTGGCGCACCGTCTCACGCGAGCTGGCCGCCAAGCACGAGCGCCTGGCCTGCCGCGAGTACCGCGACGCGATGGCGGCCCTGGCGCTCCCCACAGACCACATCCCGCAGCTCGACGAGGTCTCAGACCAGCTGCGCCCACTAGCCGGCTTCGAATACCACCCCGCGGCCGGGCTGGTGGGCTTTGACCAGTTCTACGGCTCGCTGGCCGACGGCGTCTTTCATTCCACGCAGTACGTCCGCCACCACGCGCGGCCGCTCTACACGCCCGAGCCCGACCTCATCCACGAGGTGATCGGCCACGGCGGGCTGATGGCCAGCCCGCGGTTCGCGGAGCTCAAGCGGCTCGCCGGTGAGGCGTCGCGCCGCCTGGAGACGCAGTCCGCCCGCGAGTTCTTCGCCAAGGTGTTCTGGTTCTCGCTCGAGTTCGGCGTGCTCCATGAGGACGGCGAGCTGCGAGCCTATGGCGCGGGGCTGCTCTCCTCCTACGGGGAGATCGAGGAGTTTCGCGGCGCGGAGATCCGTCCCGTGGACATCGCCGAGATGGGCGTGCTGGAGTACGACATCACCCACTACCAGCCGATCTTGTTCGCCGCCCGCGGCGTCGATCATGTGCTCGAAGTGGTGGGGGAGTTCTTCGCCGAGTGCGATGACGACTCCCCGGCGCGGCTCACCGACGCCCGCTCGGTCAGCGGCTGAGAGCCGCTGCCGGTGAACTGCAGGGCGACGATCGCGATGTCGTCACGCTGCGCCTGCGCCGGCTGCGTGGCGTAGCGCTCCAGCGTGTCGACGAGCTGCCCGGCGTCGGCGCCGCGCGCATGCTCTCGCAGCGCCTCGGAGGGCTCGCGCTCGGGGCCGGGCCCCGGGTCCGACACGCCGTCGGTGTAGAGCACGATCGCGTCGCCGTGCTCGAGGGCCAGCTCCGTGGTGTGCAGGCGGATGTCGGGCCAGATGCCCAGCATCGTGCCCCGCGACGGCAGGACGCGAGGGTCGCCGGAGGCGGGCACCAGGATCGGGGGTGGATGCCCGGCGCACGCCAGCGAGACGCGCGCGGTCCCGTTCTCGACCGTGAGCAGCAGATAGGCCACCGTGATGAAGCGGCCGTCCAGGTTCTCGCCGAGCATCGCCCGGTTGAGGAAGCGCAGCGCCTCGTCCGGGCTCACCGACCAGGACGCGAGGCTGCGCAGCGTCCACCGGGCCATGGCCGTCACCGCCGCGGCCTCGGCCCCTTTGCCGCACACGTCGCCGACGATGATCGCCCAGCGCCCGTCTGAGACCGCGAAGGCGTCGTAGAAGTCCCCGCCGACGAGCTCGGCCGCCTGGGCCGGCAGGAAGCGGACGGCCAGCTCGCAGCCGGGAATCCCCGGCAGCGCCGTGGGCAGAAGGCTCTCGCGCAGCACCTCGACGGTGCGCTCGCTGCGCCGGCGGGCCCGCTCACGCGAGATCACCAGGTAGCCCAGGAACACCCCAAGCAACGCGGTGGCCAGCGTCAGGAGGACCAGCACGATGATCGCCTCCACGGTTGAGTGGCTGGCGGCGGTCCTGGCCGCGTTCTGCCGGCTGCGCTCGCGCGCGGAGACCAGGTGCTCGAGCGCCGATGCGCGGCCGCGGACGGTGTCAACCAGCTGCTTGCCCCTGAGGGTGATCGCGTAGGCCTCGGACGCGCCGCGGTCCTGCGCCGCCAGCCTCAGCGTCTTGGGCAGATACCCGGTCATGTACGCGTCGGTGGCACCCGCCAGCCGGCTCGCCTGCGTCGGGAAGGCTCCATCGGTCCGGGCCGCACGCGCCAGCGCCGTCCGCGCCGCGGAGTAATCGGCCTGCGCCGTATGCGTCGGCGCCAAGAACAGATCGCGCCCGGTGATCACGTACCCGCGCAGACCGGTCTCGGCATCCACCACGAGGCGCTCGAGGTTGATGGCCGCCACGAGGTAGCTGTCTGAGCGGCTGGTCGCGTCCGCGGACCGGCGCAGCTTGACCGTGTTGACCAGCAACAGCGTGACGCCGAGTGCCACCAACAGCGCCCCGGCTGCCACGACGAGCGCAATCCTGGCCGGCAGCCCGAGGATTCTCTGCATAACGCGAATTTACGGACTGTTGAGGTCGTCTGCCAGCGCGGGCCTGCTGCTTCGTAGAGTCAGGGCGCATGTCGATGCTTAATGAGCTCGATCTACGCCTGCTGATGGCCGCTCGCACGCGCGGTCACGGCCCGCGCCGTGAGCGGGCGGCCCTCGTCTACTCGCGCCTGGGCGAGCACGCCGCCTGCTGGCTGGCTCTGGGCGCGGCCGGGGCGGCATGCGACCCGGCGCGGCGGGCGCGCTGGCTGCGCGGCACCGCCGCGGTGGCCGCGGCCTACGGGCTCAACTACGCGGTCAAGCTGGCGGTCCGCCGCCCGCGCCCGCAGTTGGACGGGCTCCCGCCGCTCTCCCCGGTGGTCTCGGCGTTGTCGTTCCCCAGCGCCCATGCCACCACGTCATTCGCGGCGGCCCGCGTGTACCGGGAGCTGGTCGCGCCCGGTGTGCTCTACGGCGCCGCGGTCATCTTCGGAATCAGCCGGCCCTATCTGGGCGTCCACTACCCCTCAGACGTCGTCGCCGGCGCGCTGTTGGGCACGCTCCTCGGGGCGGCCACCGCGGGGGGTGGAGCGCCGTGCCGATGAAGGTCGGGATCGTGGGCATGCCCAACGCCGGCAAGTCCTCGCTGTTCACCGCGCTCACCGGCGTCGCCGCCGAGGCCGCCAACTACCCCTTCACCACGATCGAGCCCAACGTGGCCATCGTGCCGGTGGAGGACGAGCGCCTGGACACGGTGGCCGATGTCGTGCGTGCCTCCAAGATCGTCCACGACACGATCGCCTTCCATGACATCGCGGGCCTGGTGGCGGGGGCGCACCGCGGCGAGGGGCTGGGCAACCAGTTCCTGGCCAACATCCGCGAGACCGATGCGATCGTGCACGTCGTCCGCGCCCACACCGACGAGAGCGTCGTGCACCCCGAGGGCCGCGTCGACCCGCTGGCCGACATCGAGACGATCGAGACCGAGCTCATCTACGCCGACCTCGAGCAGGCCGAGCGCCGGCGCGAGCGCGTCGTGCGCACCGCCCGCGGCGGCGACCGTCACGCCATCGCCGAGGCCCAGTGGCTCCAGATGGTCATCGAGGCGCTGCAGGCGGGCCAACCGGCCCGCACGGTGCCCCCGCCAGCGGAGGCGCTGGACGCGATGGCCCTGCTCTCCCCGCTCACCGCCAAGCCCGTGCTCTTCGTGGCCAATGTCGAGGAGGGCACCGTCGAGGTCCCACCCGCCATTGCCGCCCACGCCGCGGCGCAGGGGGCCGAGGCGGTGGCCGTCTCAGCGCGTCTGGAGGCCGAGCTGGGCGAGCTGTCGGAGGAGGACGCCGCGGCCATGCGTGAGGACCTGGGGCTGGCCGAGTCGGGGCTGCAGACGGTCGTGCGCGGCGCCTTCTCGCTGCTGCACCTGGTCGCCTTCTTCACCGCCGGCGAGGACAAGCCGGCCCAGTCCTGGCACCTGCGCCGCGGGCTCTCGGTCTGGCACGCCGCCGGCCTCATCCACTCCGACATCCAGAAGGGCTTCGTCCGCGCCGAGGTCGTCTCCTGGGACGCGTTGCGCGACGCCGGCGGCTACGCGGGTGCGCGCGACCGCGGCACGCTGCGGTTGGAGGGCCGCGACTACGTCGTCGCCGACGGCGACGTGATCACGGTCAAGTTCACGCCCTAGAGGTCAGCCAGCGACGAGGCGCTCTCCAGGCGCTCGCCCAGCCGGTTCATGCCCAGCGCCCGCGCCGCCGCCGCCCCGCCGTCGAGGTTCGTCTCAGTGTCCTCGGGCAGCGTCACCTCGGCCGGGCGCAGCGTCGCGATGTCCCGGAAGGCCAAGAGCTCGTCGGCGTTGTCGCGCAGCGACGCCGCGATTCGCGGGCGCTGCTCGTCGGCGGCGGCGATGACCGCCTCCAGCGAGCCGTAGCGGTCCAGCAGTTCGGCGGCGGTCTTGGGGCCGATCCCCGGGGCCCCGGGCAGCCCGTCGGAGGGGTCGCCGCGCAGGGCGATGAAGTCCGGGACGAGGCTGGGCACGACGCCGTAGCGCGCCTTGACCTCCGCGGGGTCGACCTCGTCAAAGCCCGCCGAGCGCTGCTTGAGGAAGACGACGCTGACCCGCTCGCCCGCGCACTGGTACATGTCGCGGTCTCCGGTCATGATCAGTGCCCGGCCGCCGGCATCGACCTCGGCCTCGGCCAGCGCGCCCAGGAGATCGTCGGCCTCGAGGTCGTCGGTGGACGTGCTCGTCCAGCCAAAGGAGCCAAACAGCTCGGGCGCACGGGCAAACTGCCAGTCCAGCGCGTCGGGCACCGGGGGACGGTCGGCGTGGTAGGCGGGATACAGCTCGGTGCGGTAGGCGGCCGCGTCCGCACCGAAGCACACCACGATGGCCCGCGGGCGGCAGTCTGCGGCGATCCGCAGGATGAGGTTGACCGCTCCGAGGAGCGCGTTGACGGCGTGGCCGTCCCCGTCGGTGATCGAGTCCGGCAGCGCGAAGAAGGAGCGATACAGGACGAAGGGGCCGTCGATGGTCAGCAGCGGGCCGGGCACGCCCCGCAGGCTACCCGGCCGGGTCAGGAGACGGTGACGACCGGGCCGTCAAGCGCCCCGTCAACAATCCGGTAGCGCCCCGGGGCCACGCGGGCGCTGTAGGCCCCCGAGGCCGCCAGGCGCGCCGTGCTCACGGTGCGCCAGGCGCCGCCGGTCTGAGACTGGATCGTCACCGAGCCGCCGGCGGGCGCCGGGAACACGGTCCCGCTCAGCGTGCCCTGCGGATCGATGGTGGTGATGGTGGTGAAGGTGGCCCAGGTGTCGTCGAGGCCGAAGATGCTCTGCAGCTGGCTGCCGGTGGCCGTGCTCGTACCGCGCGTGCCGACGACCTGCGCTTGCACGACGCGCGGCGAGACGCCGTGGCGGGTGACCGCGATGCCGACGAGGCTGCCCTTGACCAGGCGGCCGAGGCGCCGGGCGGCCGCCGTCAGGCTCATCTGCGAGCCCCAGCTGTGGTACGGGTCCTGGCCGGCGTTGTCGTAGGGGTCAGGGACGCCGCGCAGCCACGGCTCGGGCGTCGCACCCGACCAGACGTTCTGGATGCTCTCGGTGTAGCCGCCCGAGGAGGCGAAGAAGTAGGTGACCGCGGGCTTGCCGCCGTAGGTGACGATCTGGCCGCTGGTGGCGGCGACCGCCGCATCGGTCGGCGCCGTCTCGGACTTCACGCCGCCGTACATCTGCGAACGGCTGTCGTCGTAGAGGTCGTAGCCGTTGCCGCCGACGGTCGTCGTGATCGCGTAGGTGCGCGCCGCGACGGCCTGGGCCTCCAGCGCCGCCGTGGCCCAGCTCGAGGGCATCTCAGACGCGACGACGCCGCGCACGTAGTCGTCCAGGCCGACAGCGTCGACGGTCTGCACCCCGCCGGCCGCCGGCGAGAACTGCAGCGCGCCGCGATAGCTGCCCAGCCCGGGCACGCTGAGCGGGGCCGTGCTCGGCGCGGTGACGGTGAGCGGGGCGGGGAAGGTGCCGACGGTCTTGCCCGCCGCCGTCGCGATCGTCAGCTTGGCCCCGGCCGGAGTGACGGTGTAGGTGGTGGCGGGGGTCAGCCGCGTGCGCGATCCGGTCACGCCCGTGGCCCCGGCGAAGGACGCCCGGCCGGTGGCGAGCAGCACCCGGACGGTCTGGGGCGCGTTGGTCGTGGCCAGCGTGGTGCCTTGGTAGTAATGGCCCAGGATGGCCTGGTAGGTGGCACCGTGCAGCGCGTACCCGTAGGCGCCGTACTGGCTCATGCCGATGCCGTGGCCGTCGCCTCCGCCCCGGATGTAGAAGGTGCTGTCAGCGCGTGCCGCGGCGCTGAATCCGGCCAGCAGGACGGCGACCGTCAACAGGGCCCGCAGACCCCGAAGCGTCCAGCGAGCGCGACGCACTGCTGTTAGCGGCCGGGTCAGGGCGGTTAGATACTGTGGCGAGATGAGCGAGCGCAAGGCGTCAGATGTCTTCGTCGAATGCCTGGAGGCGGAGGGCGTCAAGTACGTGTTCGGGATTCCGGGCGAGGAGACGCTGGACCTCAACGAATCCCTCGCTGATTCCTCTATCGACTTCGTGCCCGTCCGACATGAGCAGGGCGGCGCCTACATGGC
>DASXCN010000012.1:0-3526 GCA_036491155.1 Solirubrobacteraceae bacterium
CCCGCGACGGGCTCTGACTCGGTGAGATCGCGGACCACCAGCATGTACAACGCCACCTGGAGCTGGCGATCCTCGCGCCAGCGCGCCGCCGACCACGCGGGCCGCCGGGCGCCGGACTTGTAATCGCGCACGACGGCGTGACCGGCACCGTCGGCGTCGACGCGATCCACCACGCCGCGCACCCGCACCTTTTCGGCCCCCTCACCCAGCTCAAGCGCCGGCAGCGACCCCTCCTGGCCCTCGAAGCCGAAGCGCAGCTCCAGCCCCAGCGGCCGCCACTCCCCCGCGTTGCGCGCCTCGTGCGCCAGATAGCGCCGCAGATCGGCCTCGATCGCCCGCAACGCGCCCGCGCGCACGACCTCGGGGCTGCCCACCCCCAGCGCAGCCCCACCGTCGGAGGCCAGCTCGGCGAGCAGGCGATCGAGGATCGCCTGCGCGGAGACCAGCGAGTCCGGGGTGACCGGCCCATCGAGCTCGCCGAGGAGGCGCTCCAGCAGATCATGCATGAGGCTGCCGCGGGCCAGCGGCTCGGCCTCGGGCAACAGCTCGTCGGGTTGTAGCTCGCGCTCGATCAGCCAGCGCACCGGGCAGTTGGCGTAGGCCTCAAGCGCCCCCGCCGAGAGGATCTCGGTGTGGCGCATGCGGCTCAGCGCCTGGGCGCCGAGCACGCGCCGGCCCACGGGGGGCTCGCCACCGGGCGCCGCGCCGCGGTCGGCCGCGGCACGGGCGCGCTCGCGCATGGTGGGCGCCCGCTCAGGGTCCCACACGACGTCGGCCAGCAGGCGCCGGCGCCGGCGCGACGGCCACTCGTCGGCCAGCAGGTCGGCCACGTCGGCGATGAAGGGCGAGGGCAGGGCCAGGTTGCCCTCCTCGTCAGAGCTCCGATAGGCCAGGAACACCCGCTCGGTGGCGCGCGACAGAGCCGAATAGAAGAGGTAGCGCTCGGCGGGCAGGGCGTCCTCGCGGGCGCGCAGCCGCAGACCTCCCGCGGCGGCGAGCTCGAAGCGCCGCTCGTCGGAGAGGAAGGGCTCCGGCGTCGCCGGGCGCGGGAACTCGCCCTCCTGCAGCCCGCACACGAACACGGCGCGAAAGCGCCGGGCGCGGACCTCGAGCGGCTCGGCCAGCAGCACCGCATCGGTCGCGTCCCCGGGCGCGGCCGCGGGCACCGTGAGCTGGGCAAGCAACTCCACCAGGTCGGCCCCGCCGGGGGTCAGCTGCAGCTGGTCGAGCTCCTGGACGGCGCTGACCAGCGCGCTCAGGGCCCGGGCGTCGAGTGCCTCGGCGTCGCTCAGGGCCGGGGCGGCCCCGCGGTGCGGCGCGGCGAACAGCCATCGCGCCAGGCGACACAGCGCCCGCGCCGGATCCACCGCCCGCGCCAACTCGTCGAGCTCGGGCAGCTCCCACCCCAGCTGCTCGCGCGCCTGCGCGGCAGTGCGGAGTCCCAGGCGGCGCACGTCGGCGTCCAGTCCGTCGGCGATCTCCGGGGTGTCGAGGCGGCCAGGGGTGCGCAGGTAGGCCAGCAGATCGGCCGCTCGGGCCTCGCCCTCCCCCCACAGCGCACAGCGCGCGGCCCCCAGCAGGCCGCGCCCGAGCGGCGTGTGCACGAGCGCGGGCGCGTAGCCGGTGGCCAGCGGGATGCCGTACTGCGCAAAGACGTGCCCCAGCAGCGGCGCCGCGGCCCGCCGCGAGCGGTAGATGACCGCGAGCTCACCCGCCGGGGTCCCGGCGCGGAGCAGCTCCAGGACCTGCTCGGCGACGAGCTCGGCCTCGGCCCGCTCCCCGCCGGCCTCCAGCAGGGTCACCGCGTCTCCCGGCTCCAGGCGCGCGGGCGGGCGGGCCGGAGTCGCGGCGAACAACGAGCGCTCGAGATGGTGCAGCACCGGCCGCGACCCAGGGGCGTAGTGCTCGTCCTGGGCCGGCAGCTCGACGACGCGCTCGGCCAGCGGCCGCAGCTCCTCCATGGTCTCGGCGCGGGCCACCAGCGCCTCGCGGCCGGGCTCGTAGGTCAGCGACACGGTGACCTCGGCGCCCACCACCCGCGCCAGGGTCTCCACGGCGTCGCGCTCGAGCGCGGTGAGGTCATCGAAGCCGTAGAAGAAGACCGGTTCGGTGCCCCACCGATGCGGAGCGGCGCGCAGCGCGTCCAGGGCCCGCCACACGTAGAGCTCGCGGTCGACGCGGCCGCGACGGTCGAGCTCGCGCACGTAGTCTCCGTAGATGCGCCCCACCTCGTGGGAGTAGGGCGCGCGGCGCACGTCCTGTGCCGCCCACGCCCGCAGGGCGGTGATGAAGCGGCCCGGGTCCACGAGCGAGCGCTGGAGCTCGGCGATCAGCTCGCCCGCGGCGGCGGCGAACCCGGCTCCCGACGCCGACGCGCGCAGGACGTCGAGCCGGGACCCGGCCAGCACACGCTCGAGGATCCGCTCACGCTGCAGGTCAGAGACGCGGCGGCCGGCGTATTGGGCGCGGCGGGCGACCTCGCGGGCCAGTCCGCTGAAGGTGACCACCGAGCCGAGCACGACGCCATCGGCGGCCAGCTCGCGGGCGTAGTGGCGCGCGTCGATCGCCGTGGGCACGACGAGGAGCGCGCCCCGGCGGGCGGCGTCGGCGTAGGCGCCGAGCACCACCCCCGCCTTGGCGGAGTTGGCCGGGCCGAGGACAAGCGTGAGGGGCACGCGCCCAATACTGGCGCGCGGCCCCGACGGCTAAGCGCGCGTGGGCGTCAGGCGGCGGCGGACTGCTCGGCGGCCGCGGCCGCAGCCTCGGCGCCGGCCTCGCTGGCCTCTTCGGCCTCGGGAGGCTTGGCGCCCTCCTTGGCCCAGGGCTCGTCGAACTCGACGCGCCACTTGCCCTCTTCGTTCTGCATCAGCGCCAAGCGGGCCCGGAAGCTCTTGCCCGAGCGGCCCTTGAAGCCCGTGACGGGCTTCACGGTGCGCCCGGTCTTGATCAGCTCGCGGGCCACGGCCACGGGCAGCTGCTTGCTGGCCTTGGCCTTCCAGATGACGAAGCCGCAGCCCGGGTCCTCACGACCCCAGCACGAGTAGCCCTTGCGGTTCTCGTTGATGTCGCGCCCGCACACCGGGCACGGCCCGAGGTTGGCGCGCGGGATGCGGACGTCCTTGAGTTTGGTGTCCAGCTCGCCGACGGTGCTCTCGGTGAACTTGACGATGTCGCCCATGAACCTCTCGCGCGAGTCTGAGCCCGTCTCGATGTTGGCCAGCCGGTGCTCCCAATCCCCGGTGAGCCCGGGGCTGGTCAGCGGGTGCTCGCCCAGCAGGCGGATGACATTCAGGCCCTTCTCGGTCACCACCAGGGCGCGGCCGTCGCGCTCGATGTATCCGACCTGAAGCAGGCGGTCGATGATCGCCGCGCGCGTGGCCGGGGTGCCGATGCCCGAGTCCTTCATCGCCTCGCGCAACTCCTCCTCCTCCACGAGCTTGCCCGCGGTTTCCATGGCGCCCAGAAGCCGGCCCTCGGTGTAGCGCTGCGGAGGCTTGGTCTCCTTCTCCTCGGACTTGACCTCGCG
>DASXCN010000013.1:0-3665 GCA_036491155.1 Solirubrobacteraceae bacterium
ATCGGCGAGGCGGTAATCAGCGCCATGGCCGACTCCGACGAGCGCCCGCGGGTGGTCAAGCTCGCCGTCACGCACCTGCCGGGCTCGGGCAAGATGGCCGAGCTCCTGCACGACTGCGGCATCGACTCCGACGCCATCGTCGGCGCCGCGCGCCGTCTGGTGGAGCTGGGACCGCAGATCGGCAGCGCCGCCGCCGCCGGCACGCGCTAGTGGGGCAGTAAGTAAACTTATGAGTTTACTTAGTTAAACGGGTTCGGAGGACGCAGCCGCTCCCGGCGAAGGAGCGGCTCTCTCGGCCGCTGCCGCGCCTTGCGTCAGGTCCTCCAGGGCGGCGTCGCGCCGAGCGAGCGCCGCATTGTGGGCGTCGATGACCTTGTCCGCCGTCGGCGCGTCGTGCGGGTGATGCTTGCGGCACACGACGTAACTTGTGCCCAGCACCTGGGCGCGGGCGATCCGCCAGCAGCCCTTCACGTGGCAGTTGTGGCGACGTGCGATGGCGTAGGCCGCGCCGAGCAACGTGATGTCGGCCAGCGGGCCTGAGATGAAGTTGTAGCCGTCGGGGTCGTGCCAGGTCCAGCGCCCGGCGTTGTAGACCCACGTCCACACATCGGAGATCGCGCCTGCCGTCACGGCCGCACAACGTATCCGCCGCGGCGGCGGCATCCGGCCAGTTCGTCCCCGTTGGACTCAACTCCGGCGCGCAGGTGCCGACTATGAGGGGGAATCGTCGAAGGTCGATACCTCCGCAAGGAGCCAACGAGGTGAATGACATGGCTGTCAATGAGGTCGACGCGCGCGCGGCGCGCATGGTCCACGAGGAGCAGGTACGCGCTGACGGAATGCTGTCCAAGCTGCTGGTCGCGCATATGCCCTTCGGCATCGGGCTCGCCGCTATCCACGGCTATTGGGTCGTCGGGATCGTCGCCAGCCTCGTGCTGTCGCTGACGCCGCTGCTTGTCGCTCGTGCTCGCCCGGGCACGCTGTTGTCACGCAGCGTGATCGCCGTCGCCTTCGCCGGCTTCTCGGCCCTCTTCATTCAGGAGGCGCACGGGATGACCGAGCTGCACTTCCACATCTTCGCCTGGCTGGCCTTCATGGCGCTGTACCGCGACTGGCGCGCTCCGGTGGTCGGTGGAATCGCCGTCGCCATCCATCACCTCGCCTTCCACTTGCTCCAGGCCGCCGGTACTGGCTTCTGGGTCTTCCCCGACAAGTGGGCGGGCGCCCACGGCATCGAGATGGTGGCCCTGCACGCCGGCTTCGTCGTCTTCGAGGTGGCCGTCCTCATCTACATCTCGATCGCCCTGGCCCGGGAGACCCACAGCCAGGCCGAACTGGCGGTCACCCAGCAGCACGACCACGACATCATGCTGGCTCTCGCTGAGGGCCTGCAGGCCCGCGATCTGTCGATCGGCAACACGGTTGGTGCTGATGAGCAGGCCGACTCCGCGATCGGCACCCTACGCAGCGGGATCGGCTTCGTGGCCGAGATCGTGCAGGCGATCGACCGCACCGCCGGCAGCGTCGCCTCCTCCTCGGTCGAGATGGCCCAGACGACCGCCGAGGCCGGCCGCGCCAGCTCCGAGATCGCCGGATCGCTGACCCAGCTGGCCGAGGGGGCGCAGCGCCAGGTGCACGCCGTCGCCGCCGCCCGTGAGTCCGCCGAGCAGGTCGGCGTCGCCGTCGCCCAGAGCGCCGAGAGCGCCCGGCGCACCGCCGACGCCGCCCAGCGCGTGCGTGAGGCGGCCGCCGAGGGCGCCACCGCCGCCGACGAAGCCACCGCAGCGGCCCAGGCCGTCAGCGAGTCCTCGACCCACGCGTCGCAGGCCATCGGTGAGCTGGCCGCCAAGTCCGTGCACATCGGCGCCATCGTCCAGACGATCACCGGCATCGCCGACCAGACCAATCTGCTGGCTTTGAACGCGGCCATCGAGGCCGCCCGCGCCGGCGAGTCGGGCAGGGGCTTCGCCGTCGTCGCCGAGGAGGTACGCAAGCTCGCCGAGGAGTCATCCCAGGCGGCCGCCGCGATCTCACAGATCGTTGAGCAGATCCAGTCAGAGACCCGGCTCGCCGTGTCGGTCGTCGAGGACGGCGCCCAGCGCACCGGCCAGTCGGCGGCCACCGCGGCCCAGACCCGCACGGCCTTCGAGCGCATCAGCGACGCGGTGCAGGAGATGACCGAGCAATCCGGGGACATCTCGCGCGCCACCCAGCAGATCGCCGAGGGCGCCGAGCGCATGGCCGAGGAGATGGAGAGCATCGCCGCGGTCGCCGCGCAGGCCTCATCCGCCACCGAGCACGCCTCGGCGGCGACCCAGCAGACGTCGGCCTCCACCCAGGAAGTGGCCGCCTCGGCCGAGGTGCTGGCCAGCTCCGCCCAGGAGCTCCAGGCCCTGGTCAGCGCCTTCCGGCTGACCTCCGGCTAGGTCCCCCGCGGACCGGTGGCCACCTTCGATCACAGCGTTGCGGGCGGGCAGGTCCGGGTCCCTGGGGTGCGCGTCCCGGGGCCCCCGGCAGACCGCATCACCCGCCCGGCCATGAACGTCCTGGCCGCAGCGCTGGCCGCGGTCTACCTGTTCTCCGCGATCACCATGCCAGCCGGTCACGGGGCGGTGGCCGCGGGGGAGGCCGGCATCGCCGTCCTGCAGCTCGCCTGGCTCGGGCTGGTCGCGCTGCGGTCGCGCAGCGGCTGGGTCTACGGGGTCGGCATCGCTTTGCAGTTGGGGCTCACCGCGCTGTGGATCGTGACCCGGACGGCCGGCCTGCCCGGCATCGGGCGGCTCCCGGTCGGCCAGTTCGATCTGCTGTGTGCGATTGACGCGCTCACCATCGCCGGCCTGTGCTGGCGCTGCGCGCCCTTCGCCGCTCCGGTGCCGCCGCGTATGCGTCTCGGTGCCTGCCAGCTCGCCGTGATCCTCGCCGCCTGCACGGCCTACATGAGCATGGCCAGCATGATGACCATGACCGCCCCGTCCTCGGGCGCGGGTAACGGCGGCGCGGCCGCGCACGGTCAGGCCGGCGAGCACTTCTTCTGCCACCTGCTCTAGGCGCCCGCCTCGTCGATGATGGTCTGCAGCCGCGCGAGCTCGCGGTCGCGGTCGGCTCGGAAGCGCTCCGCGGTGATGCGCAGGGTGCGGATACCGTGGGCGAGCTGGTGGGCGTCGCGTTCCCGGTCGTCTTCGAAGGCGCGGCGGTCCTTGTGGAAGGCCCAGCCGTCGAGTTCGATGATCAGGTTGTGGTCAGGGAAGTAGACGTCGACCTGGCGGCCGTTGACGTAGACGTTGGTGAGCGGGGTGGGGAGTCCGTGCTGGGCGAGGAAGGGCAGGAAGTCGTCTTCGAAGTGGGAGTTGGTGGGGTTCCGGCCCGGGAGGTCGAGGAACGGGGTGAGGAGCGTTGCGCCGCGTTCGAAGCGGTTGCGCTCGATGACGTCCTTGAGGGCGTCGGGGCGCACCTGGTGTTCTCGGAGGGCGCTGTTGACGGTGCGGGTGAGCTGTTTGGGGGTGAGGCGGGGGGCGATATCCAGGAGGGTGCGAGCCGGACTGGTGGTTTTGACCCCATGCTGCAAGGAGTTGTCCGAACGGTTCAACGACTGGCATCGATGGGTGACGATTCCTGGCCGTGCCCGCTTGACCTTCGTCGTGACCTCCAGCGGAAAGGTCCAGCGC
>DASXCN010000014.1:0-5499 GCA_036491155.1 Solirubrobacteraceae bacterium
AGCACGTCGTCGACCTGGTCGTGGGGCAGGCCCGTGCGCTCCAGGATGGCCGTGATAACGGTGGTGGCCAGTGAGGTCACGGGTACGTCTCTAAAAATGCCGCCGAACCGGCCCACGGGCGTCCGCAGGGGTTCGCAAATAAGGGCGTCTCTCATCCGGCCAGCTTATCCAGCAAGCGTCTGCAGTTCGTACTCGGCGGGTGTGCGGCCGACGAGCGCACGAAAGTCGCTGAGGAAGTGCGCGTGGTCGTAGTAGCCGAGATCCAGCGCCAGGCGCGTCCAGTCCTGGCGACGGCGCCGGTCTAGCGTCTCGATCGCGTCGTGCAGGCGATAGCGCTGCATGACCCATTTGGGGCCGACGCCGACGTACCGGGCAAACAGTCGCTGCAGCGTGCGCACGGCAAGGTGGTGGCGGTCAGCCAGCGCGGCCACGCTCTCATCGGGCGCGGACCGCTGGATGTCGGCCACGACTTCCTGGACAAGGGCGATGCGTGGATCGGGCGCAGCGGGCAGGCGTGAGCGCAGTATCGCGTGTACCGATCCCAGCAGCGCCTCGGCGTCCTCGGTGGCGTTCAGCGACTGCGCCGCGTCGCCGAGTAATTCGATGACGGGCACGTGCCGATCGGTGAGCTGCGACACGGCCATGCCGCCGGCGAAGGGGGCGAACCCGCCGGGGCGGAACTTGGTGCCCACGGCCCATCCCGCGCCCTCCAGCCGGCGGACGTAGCGGTGGCGCACGACGCCATAGACCAGCGCGCCGTCGGGCTCGACCACCAGGTGCACCGAGGGATGCGGCAGGACCGCCGACTCATAGACCGGCAGGCCGCGGCGGTCCCAGCGCACCAGCCAGTGGCTGTCGATCAGCGCGGCCAGGTCGGGCGGTGGTGCACGGCGCTCGAGGGTGAACATCTCGCCCACTGCGCCGGGACGGAGGATCCCCCGGGTGCTCATCGCTGTCGCATTTTTCCAAGACGGCCACCTCCCGTGCCGGTTAGCGTTCACGGTCATGCCCACCTACACCAAGCTCAACTTCGCAGACGTCAAGGACCTCGCCCCCGACTACGGCATGTCCGACATGGGGGAGGCCCGCTTTGCCCGCGGCGCGTTGGGGGCCGAGCGGATCGGCCTCAGCAAGTACAAGGTCAATCCCGGCCACCGGCTCGGCTTCGGCCATCGCCACGAGAAGTCCGAGGAGGCCTACCTCGTGCTCTCCGGCTCGGGGCGCTTCCGCGTCGACGACGAGGTGTTCGACGTCGTGCCGCTGGACATCGTGTACTGCTCACCCGACGCCATGCGCGGCTGGGAGGCCGGCTCCGACGGGATGGAACTGCTGGCCTTCGGCGCTCACACCGAGGGCGAGCAGACCGACATGGACCGGGACTTCTGGGCCGGCTGAGGCGAGCCGCCGGCGCGGCCCGTCAGTCGGTGATGGCGATGTGCCCGGGCTGCGCGGCGACCCGGACCAGCCACTCGCGCACCGCCGGGTAGGGGCGCAGCGAGAAGCCCCCCTCGGGGGCCAGGTGGGTGTAGGCATAGAGCGCGATGTCGGCGATCGTGTAGCGGTCGCCGACGAGGAACTCGTGCTCGGCGAGGTGGCGCTCCATCGCCGAGAGCGCGCGCTCACCGCCCTTGCGCTTGGCCTCGCGGTCAGCGTCGGGCGGCGTGATGTCGGCCAGCTCCCAGAAGCGGGCCACGGCGATGTTGGGCTCGTGGTCATACTGCTCGAAGAACTGCCACTGCATGACCTGCGCGCGCTCGTAGCGGTCAGTGGGGACGAACTCGGTGCCGTCACCGAAGTACCACAGGATCGCGTTGGACTCCCCCAGCGAGCGGCCGTCATCGAGGACCAGCGTGGGGACACGCAGCGCCGGGTTCAGGGCGCCCAGCAGGTCGGGCCGGTCGGAGCGATCGAACACGCTCAGCTCACGGCGCTCGAACGGGATGCCCAGCTTGGCCAGGAGCAGCCGGACCTTGTAACAGTTGCCGGAGATGGCGGAGTCGTAGAGGAGCATGGCGTCGGACCTTAAACGACCGCGGGAGCTGGAACCGGACCGGGCACGAATGACTAATCTCGGATCATGACCGAGGCGACCCGCCCCACTGAGCGATCGGAGGCGGCGGGACCGGCTCTGCTGGTCGGGGTGGCCGGCCGGGCACCGCACCCGCTGGCGGTGCGAACCATCGCCTTCGTCGTCGGCGCCGCCAGCCTCGGCACCGAGATCGCCGCGGCGCGACTGCTGGCCCCCTACTTCGGCGCCTCCACGATCATCTGGGCCAACACGATCGCCACCGTGCTCGTCGCGCTCTCGGCCGGTTACTGGCTGGGCGGCAAGCTGGCCGACCGGCGCGCGGACCTGCGCGGCCTGTGCGCCGTGGTCCTCGTCGCCTCGCTGCTGCTGGCGCTGGTGCCCTTCGTAGCCGACCCGTTCCTGCGGTTGTCGGTCTCGGCGCTGGGGTCGCTGTCGGTGGGCGGGTTTGCCGGCTCGCTGGTGGCGGTCCTGGTCCTCGTCGCGGTGCCGATCATGCTGCTGGGCACCGTGGCCCCGTACGTGGGCAGGCTCAGCGTCCAGAGCGTGAGCGAGACCGGGCGCACCATCGGCAACCTGTACGCGATCTCGACCGTCGGCTCGCTGGTGGGCACCTTCCTGGCGGCGCTGCTGCTCATCCCCACCATCGGCACACATCGCACCTTCATCGTCTTCGCCGTGTCGCTCGCCGTCGTGTCGGTCCCGGGCCTGCGCCTGCGGCGCTTCTGGGCCATCCCGCTGCTCGTCGGCGGCTTGCTGGCCATCCCGCCGGCGGCGATCGGGGCCGGGGTGGCGCACGGCAGGGTCATCTACGAGACCGAGACCCAGTATCAGTACGCGCGCGTGGTCCAGTTCCCCAGCGGCGTGCGCTGGCTGCAGCTCAACGAGGGAGTCGCCGTCCACTCGGTGTACCGGCCCGGCACGTTCCTGACCCGTGGCTACTGGGACGACTTCCTGGTCCTGCCCTTCGCGGCGAAGACATCGGCGCCGGTACCGGCGCCGAAGACATCGGCACCGGTACCGGCGCCGCCCGGGCGGATCGCGATCCTCGGCGACGCCGCCGGCAGCGTGGCGCGCGCCTATGGCCACTTCTTCCCCGCCACGCGCGTGGACGCGGTCGAGCTCGACGGCAAGCTCACCGAGATCGGCAAGCGCTACTTCCACCTCTCCGGGCCCCACCTGCACCTCTACACCGCCGACGCCCGCCCCTGGCTGCAGGCCAGCGACGCGCGGTACGGCGCGATCTTCCTCGATGCCTACCGTCAGCCCTACATCCCGTTCTACCTCGTCACCCAGCAGTTCTTCGCGTCGGCGCGGGCGCACCTGCGGCCGGGCGGGACGTTCATCGTCAACGTCGGGCACCTGCCGGGATCCGACTCGCTGGAACGGGTCGTCACCGCCACCCTGCGCTCGGTGTTCCCGTACGTGGCGCGCGACCACGTCAGCTCGGAGAACTCACTGCTGGTGGCCTCGACCGCGCCGCTGTCGGGCGACGCGATGCTCGCCGCGCACGGCCAGGTGCCGCTGGCGCTGCAGGGTCTTCTGGCCTCGACGTCGGGCCGGCTGGGCCCCACGCTCACCGGCGGGTCGGTCTACACCGACGACAAGGCCCCCGTCGAGTGGCTGACCGACCTCTCGATCCTGCGCTACGCCGCCGGCACGCGCTGATCTGGCGCGCTCGGCTCGGCGGCCGCCGCCGGACGGGCGGCGGGGAGCGGCGCGCGATCCTGCCGGACCCGGACGCCGCCCTTGGGCGCGATCGTGATCGCCCGGAACTGGCCCTTGGCCGGCTCCGGATCGACCGGCGACAGGGCGGCGCGCTCCAGCACCCGGGCGAGGACGACGCGCATCTCCGTGAGGGCAAAGCTCGCGCCCAGGCAGCGGCGCGTGCCGCCGCCGAACGGCACCCAGGTGTAGGTATCCGGACCGCGCCCACCCGCTCCGTCTGACAGAAAGCGCTCGGGCGAGAAGGACCCCGGGTCGCGATACAGGTCACCGCGCCGGTGGATGCTGCGAATCGAGGGATTGATCTCGACGCCCACGGGCACCTCGTAGCCGCCGATGGCGAACGGGCGTTGGCGCACCACGCGGCCCACCCCCGGGATCACCGGGCGGATGCGCAAAGACTCCTTGACCACCGCGTCGAGGTAGAGATCATCTCCGTCGCGTGCCCGCGCACGCACGCGGGCGTCATGCAGAACGAGGTCGAAGGTCCAGGCCAGCCCCGTGGCGGTCGTCTCGTGCCCGGCGAGCAGCAGGGTCAGCAGCTCGTCGCGGACCTCGCGGTCGGTGAGGGCGACCCCGTCCTCGTCTTGGGCCAGCAGCAGCCCGGAGAACACGTCGTCGCGCTCCTGAAGGTCGGTGGCGGCGCGGCGGCGGGCGATCTCGGCGTAGATGATCTCGTCCACGGCGCGCTTGCGCGCGGCGAACTCCACCGCCGACCGGCGTTCGCTGCGCCCGCGCATCACCGCGTTGAGCAGCAGCGCGCCACGGGCCCGCGACAGCGGCTCCACCATCGCGCGCAGCCTCCGCGCGAACTCGTCTTCGCCGGCGCCGGGGGCGTAGCCGAACACGGCGCGCAGGATGATCCGCAGCGTGAGCGCCTGCATGCTCTCGAGCAGCGTGAACGGCTCGCCGACGGGCCAGCGGTCGATCTCGGCGTCGGCGCAGTCGCGCATCGTGTCCACGTGGGCGAGCATCCGCTTGCCGTGAAACGGCGGCAGCATGAGGCGGCGGTGGCGCAGGTGCTCAGGCCCGTCGAGGAGCAGCACCGAGCGCTCACCCAGGATCGGGCCCAGCAGCGCGTTGGCCTCCCCGGCGTGCAACTGGTCGCCCGAGCCCTGGAAGAGCTCCTTGACGGCGCCGGGCTCGAACAGCATCACGAACCGCCGGTCAAACAGGGTCCCCATGGTCACGATGTCGCCGTAGCGGCGTCGGCACCAATCCAGGTAGCGCACGCCACCGACCATGAACCCCAGCGTCTGTAGCCAGCGCGGGAAGGAGGGTCCGGGTGGGAGGGAGGCGGGGGCCGTGGCCATCGCCGCCGATCGTTGCATACCGGCGGTGCGGGCCGGCCGGGCGATCGGCGGTCAGCGCGTCTCGGTGCCCTGGGACGCCGCCGCCTTGGCGCCCAGGTCCTGGAGGGTCAGCGGGTGGGCGGGCGGACCGTCGAGCACCTGGCGGCGGGTCACGCTCAGGTCGGCGTCAACGTGCAGCAGCTCGCCCGAGCCCAGCGGGACCCATGCAGGATCGTCGTCCATGCGCTCGGTGGCCACCACCACCGCGCGCTGCTGCGCCAGATCGGCGGAGTGCACGCGGATCCGGCCGCGCGGGCTGGCGTGGGCCAGGTGTGCGTGGCCGGCGGGGCCGCCCGCATCGCGCTCGAGCACGAGCAGGTCGTGGCTGTCGGGGTAGCGCAGCGCCCACAGCTCGTCGGGCGTGATGAGCACGAGGTTGATGGCAAACAGCGGCAG
>DASXCN010000015.1:0-2176 GCA_036491155.1 Solirubrobacteraceae bacterium
GGGATAGGAGGAAAGCATGATGGCGACGCGCTTGGCGGCGTTCGGGGTGCGGGCCAGGCGGGCGTGCCGGACCGCGATGCCGGCCAGCCGGGCGGCGCGTTCGGGGTCGGCGGCGTAGCGCGGGATCCCGTCCGGGCCTTCTTCCTTGAACGAGAACGGCACGGTGATCACGCGCCCGTCGAACTCGGGGATCGCGACCTGCATGGCGGCGTCGATCGGGGCCAGCGCGGCGTTCGATGCCTCCCACTGCGCGCGCGAGCTGGTCAGGCAGAGTCCCTGCAGCACCGGCACGTCCAGGCTGGCCAGCAGGCCGGCGTCCCAGTCGCTCTCGCCGGTGGCGTCCGCGGCGGCCGAACCGCCGGCCGCGAGCACGGTGGTGATCACCGCGTCGGCCGGGCTGAGCAGCTCGGCGAGCTGGGCGTCCGCTGAGCGAAGCGAGGCGCAGAAGACGGGCAGCGGGATGGTGCCCCGCTGGGCCAGGGCCCCGCAGAGCGTGTCGACGAAGGCCGTGTTCCCGGACAGCTCGTGCGCCCGGTAAAACACGACCGCCACCACGGGGGCGTTTTCATGATCGTGAGCGGAAATGGGCGCTATGTGACCCGGACTGCTCACGATCATGGAATCGGGGGCGGGGAGGAGGTGTAGGCCTTGGGGGGGCATGGGGTGGGGGGGAGAAAAGCCTTCGCCGGTGAGGAAGACGGTGTCGGACAGGAAGCGGGCCAGCTCGCGCAGATTCTCCGGACCGCCCTCGCGCAGGTAGGCGAGGGCTTCGGTGGCCACGCCCGCGGGCACCGTGGACAGCGCCATCAGCTCCGCGTCCGGGGCGGCCTCGCCGCCTAGCGCGACCAGCGGCTTACCCGCGGCGACCAGCGCGGCCACGCCCTCGGCCCAGGCGTTCCTGCCGCCGAGCAGGCGCAGCACGACGAGGTCGGCGCGGGCCGCCAGGGCGGGCACCTCGTCCGCGGTGACCCGGGCCGGGTTGGCGGTCAGGTAGCCGGCGCCGGACGCGGCCGCGGCGAGGAGTTCGGTGTCGGCGGTGGAAACCAAGAGAATGGTGAGCACTCACCGATACTGCCATGCTCCGCGACAGCGAACTCGCGGAGCACTCACAGGCGCAGTACAGGGTGACCTTGGTGATGTCCAAGAACCCAGGTCGACGCTTACCGGTATGAACACGACGTATAACGCGCCCGCCGACGGCGGATTTCCGGCGAGCGCACCCGGCCCTTCCCGGCCGGCCCGAAGTAAGAAATGGTTCCGCTGGGGCGTGGGCGCCGCTGTGTTCGGCCTCCTCGCGGGCGGCGGGATCACCTGGGCGGCGGTGTCTGGCGGCGGTGCTCCGGCCTCCAGTGCCGCCAGTGCCTCCAGCGCGCGGGCAGCCGCGCTCAACACCGCGCTCACCGACGCCGCCGGCAACCGGGCCGATTCCCCGGCCCGCGTCCGCTGGGCGCTCGGCCGGCTGCGCCACCTCGGTGGCGTGGACGGGACGGCGACCTTCCACAACAAGACCGGTTTCCACACGCTCTCGTTCGAGCGGGGCACCATCCAGTCGGTGAGCGGCAGCGACGTCGTGATCAAGGCGGCTGACGGCACCACCTGGACCTGGCACGTCGTGAGCGACACCGTGGTCAGGAAGAACGGCGCTAAGACCACGACGAGCGCGCTGTCGGCAGGCGAAACCGTATTCGCCGGAGGACCGGTGGTGAGCGGGGCCAGGGATGCCCGCGTGATCATCATCAGGCCTCCGGGCCCTGCCGGGTCTGGTCCGGCTAATCCTGGCGGATCTCAATCGGCTCAGACTTCGTTGAGCTAACCAACAGGTATGCTGCGGCGCGCCCGGACCGGGGCGCGCCGCGTCATGCTGGGAACTTCTATGCGGCACAATGAAACGTGAGAGACCATGGCAGACGGTGACCGAATCCCCAAAGTGCTCGTTGTCGACGACGAGCCGAACATCCGTGAGCTGGTCGAGGTCGCGCTCAAGTTCCACGGCTGCGCGGTCGCCGTCAGCGCCAGCGGCAAGGACGCGCTGCACCAGGTCGGGGCGTACGATCCCGACCTGATGATCCTCGACGTCATGCTGCCCGACATGGACGGCTTCGAGGTTTGCCGCACCCTGCGGTCCGAGGGCAACGACGTCCCGGTCATCTTCCTGACCGCGCGGGACACCACCTCG
>DASXCN010000016.1:0-4837 GCA_036491155.1 Solirubrobacteraceae bacterium
TGGCCGCGCTCGACCGAGGAGGCTGCCGCCATCGTCGGCGTCGCCGCCGCGCACCGCGTGCCCATCGTCCCCTTCGGGGCCGGCACGTCGCTCGAGGGCCACGTGGCCGCGCTGGCCGGCGGGCTGTCGGTCGACATGCGCGACCTCGACGCGATCGGCCGCCCGTCGATCGAGGACCTCGACGTCACCGTCCAGGCCGGGGTGACGCGGCGGGCCCTCGACGCGCGCCTGCGCCCCGAGGGCGTGTTCTTCTCCGTGGACCCGGGCGCGAACGCCACCATCGGCGGCATGATCGCCACCGGGGCGTCGGGGACCACCACCGTCCGGTACGGGGCGATGCGCGAGAACGTGCTGGCAATCACCTTCGTCAACGCCCGCGGCGAGGTCGTGCGCACCCACTCCCGGGCCCGCAAGTCCTCCGCGGGCTACGACCTCACCCGGCTGATGATCGGGTCCGAGGGGACGCTCGGCCTCATCTGCGAGGCGACGCTGCGCCTGCACCCCACACCGGAGGCAGTCGCCGCGGCCCAGTGCACCTTCGCCAGCATCGACGCCGCCGTGCAGTGCGTGGTCATGGTCAGCCAGCACGCCATTCCGGTGGCGCGCATCGAACTCGCCGACGAGCTGACCATCGAGTCGATCAACCGCCACAACCAGACCGCGTTCACGGTGGCCCCCACCCTATTCATCGAGTTTCACGGCGGCTCGGAGGCTGAGGTCGAGACGCAGGCGCATGACACGGCCCAGCTCGCCGCAGAGTGCGGGGGCTCGGGCTTTGCCTGGGCGTCGGACGAGTCCGAGCGCCGCCGGCTGTGGCACGCGCGCCACGGCGCCATGGAGGCCGCGCGGGCGATGCGCCCGGGAAGCGGTGCCCTGACCACCGACGTGTGCGTCCCGGTCTCGGCGCTGGCGGACTGCATCGCGGCCACCCAGGCCGACATCGCGCAGCACGGGCTGACGGCCTCGATCGTCGGCCACGTGGGTGACGGCAACTTCCATGTCGTGGTCCTCCTCGATCCCGACGACCCCGACGAGGTGGCCCGGGGCGAGGCCTTCCACGACCGGCTCGTGCACCGTGCGCTGGAGCGCGAGGGCACGTGCACCGGCGAGCACGGCGTCGGCTACGGCAAGGCGCGCTTCCTGGTCGAAGAGCACGGGCGCCCCGCGGTGGAGATGATGCGCGCCGTCAAGCGAGCGCTGGGACCCCGACGGGATCTTCAACCCAGGCAAGATCGCGGCCGCCGCGCCGCTCTGAGACCTCACGAGTGCCAGTGCACGGCGCGAAAGCCCCAGGTGTCCGCCAGCCATTGCGCCACGAACGCGTCGAGCGCCGCCTCTAGCGCAGAGCCCACCGCGTCGTCCACCACCCACCACGCGGCGAACGCATCGGCCCGCTCCGGCGAGCGCTCGTCCGGCGGATCGATGTAGAGGCAGCCGTACAACGTGGTCTCGCCGGCGTCGAGCACCGCGTAGTTGAACGACGCGTTGACCGCCATCTCGGCCTCGTGGCGAGCCAGGTCGGCCCGGTCCTCCTCGTAGGTCATCGTGGCCGGCGGCCACCCCCACAGGTCGCCGTACAGCGCCCACAGGCGCTGCCGAGATCCCATCACCGCGGGATAGTCGATGGCCACATCATCGGCGCGGATCTGGCGCAGGTGATGGCCGGTGGTCAACTCCGCGCGCTGCGGGGCGGCAAAGGTCTCCGGCAACCAGGCCATGGCCCCGAGCCTAACCCAGCATCAGGTCCACGTACCCGTCGGCGATCGCCTCAGGTGAGAGCTCCCCGCGTGGGCGGTACCACTGCGCGGTGTGGTTGACCATGCCGAGCAGGGCGAGCAGGGCCAGGTGTCCATCGCCGCGCGGCCGCGCGCGCTGGAGGGCCTCCGCGGCCAGTCGCTCGAAGGCCTTGCGCGAAGCCCGCACCTTGCGCCAGCGCTCCCCGGACTCGATCAGGTGGCGCTCCTGCTGGAAGACGAGCATGTGATCGCGGTGCGCCACCACGTGGCACACCCACAGGCGCACCAGCGAGCGCAGGCGCTCCTCGGCATCGTCGCCGCTGTCGACCAACTCGGAGGCCTGCTCGAGCAGCGGCTCCATGAGCTGGTCGCAGATCGCGGTGAGCAGCTCCTCCTTGCCGCTGAAGTAGTGATAGAGCGCGCCGGTCGCCAGGTCCATGCTCGCCGCCAACTCCTGCATCGTCGTCTGGTCATAGCCGCGCCTGGCGAACACCTTCGCGGCCTGGTAGACGACCTGCTGCTGGCGGCGGTCATAGCGCTCTCGCAGCGCGGGACGGGTGGGGCGAACGGACACGGGTACCGCCGAAGTTTACCGAACAATCATTCGGAGTTCGAACGAATATTCGCTATGATCCGCGGCCATCATGGACTTCGCCCTCGACGATCAGACCCAACTGCTCCAGCGGACCGTCCGGGAGTTCGCGCAGGCCGAGGTGGCGCCGGCCGCCGAGGAGCTTGACCGCGCCCACGCCTTCCCCTACGACATCGTCGCCCAGATGGCGTCGCTGGGCTGGATGGGCATCCCGTTTCCCGAGGAGGTGGGCGGCGCCGGCGGCACCAGCCTCCAATATGCCGTCGCCGTCGAGGAGCTGACCCGCGTCGACTCCAGCGTCGCCATCACGCTGTGCGCTCACACGTCGCTCGGAACCCAGCCGATTTATCTGTTCGGCTCCGACGCGCAGAAGCAGGAGTGGCTGCCACGGCTGTGCGCCGGCGAGATCCTCGGCGCCTTCGGGCTGACCGAGCCCGAGGCGGGCTCGGACGCGGGCAACACCAGGACCCGCGCGCGCCTCGGGGACGGCGACTGGGTGATCAATGGCGCCAAGCAGTTCATCACCAACGCCGGCACCGATATCTCGGGCGTGGTGTGCATCACCGCCCGCACCGACGACGACGAGATCTCCAACCTCATCGTCCCCAACGGCACGACGGGCTATGAGCAGGCCGAGCCCTATCGCAAGATGGGCTGGAACGCGTCGGACACACGGCCGCTGACCTTCACCGACTGCCGCGTCCCCGAGGAGAACCTGCTGGGGTTCCGCGGCAAGGGCTTTCACCAGTTCCTGCAGGTGCTGGACATCGGGCGCATCGGCGTCGCCGCCATGGGCGTTGGGCTGGCCCAGGGCGCGCTTGACCAGGCGCTGGCCTACGCCAAGGAGCGCCGCGCCTTCGGTAAGCCGATCTCGAAGTTCCAGACGATCCAGGCCAAGCTGGCCGACATCGCCACCGAGATCGCCGCCGCGCGACTGCTCGTCTACCACTCCGCCTGGCTCAAGGACCAGGGCCGGCCCTTCTCGCTCGTCGCCGCCCAGGCCAAGCTCAAGACCGGGCGCCTGGCCGTCAAGGCCGCCGACGAAGCGGTGCAGATCCACGGCGGCTACGGCTACATCGAGGAGTATCCGGTGTGCCGCTTCTACCGCGACGCCAAGATCCTCACCATCGGCGAGGGCACCGACGAGATCCAGCAGATGGTGATCGCGCGGGCGCTGGGCGCATGAGCACCGAGCCCGGGACGCGCGACGTGCCGGCGGGCGGGCTCCCCTGGGAGGCGCGGATCCGCGAGGTGGGCCCCCGCGACGGCTTTCAGAACGAGCCCGAGGTCATCCCCACGAAGACCAAGGTCAAGCTGATCGATGCCCTGGCCCGCACCGGCCTTCGCCGCCTGGAGATCACCAGCTTCGTCCGGCCCGACGTCATCCCCCAGCTCGCCGATGCCGCCGAGGTGCTGCAGGCGGTCGACATCCCCGAGGAGGTGAGCCGGTCGGTGCTCATCCCCAATGAGCGCGGGCTGGACCGGGCGCTCGAGCTGCGCGACCGCTTCGACGAGATCAACGTCTTCATGTCGGCGTCAGAGACCCACAACCTCCGCAACGTCAACCGCAGCATGCAGGACTCGCTCACCGGCCTCGAGGGCGTTCTGGGGCGCGCTCGCGAGGCGGGGCTGCGCTGCGAGGGCGTCATCTCGGTCGCCTTCGGCTGCCCCTACGAGGGCCTGGTGCCCGAGGAGCGCGTGTTCGAGATCGCCGAGCGGCTGGCCGCGGCCGGCGCCCAGGAGATCGGCTTCGGCGACACCACCGGCATGGCCAACCCGCGGCAGGTGCGGCACTTCTTCGGCGCCGCGCGCGAGCGTCTGGGCGACGCCGTCGAGCTCACCGCCCACTTCCACAACACCCGCGGGCAGGGCCTGGCCAATGTCTACGCCGCCCTGGAGGCCGGGATCGACTCGTTCGAGTCGAGCTTCGGCGAGTTGGGCGGCTGCCCGGTGCCCGCCGGTGCCACCGGGAATGTCGCCACCGAGGACGTGGTCTCGATGCTGCACGAGATGGGTGTGCAGACGGGCGTCGACCTGCGCGACCTGCTCAAGGTCTCCCGGGCGGTGCAGTACCACCTCGGCCGCGCCCTGGGCAGCCACACGCTCGTGGCCGGCCCGGTGGACTGGCATCGCTGGGCTCATCAGGAGAACTAGGCCCGCCGGCGCCTGAGTGATGTTCGAAACCGTGCTCATCGCCAACCGTGGCGAGATCGCGCGCCGGGTCATCCGCACCCTGCACCGCCTCGGCATCGGCTCGGTCGCCGTCCACACGCCGGCTGACCGCCATGCCCCGTTCGTGCGCGAGGCCGTCCACACGGTCCAGATCCCCTCTTACCTGGACATCGACGCGGTGGTCGGCGCGTGCGCGCAATGGGGCGCGCAGGCGCTGCACCCCGGCTACGGCTTCCTCTCGGAGAATCCGGCGCTGGCGCGGGCGTGCGCGGACGCCGGGGTCACATTCATCGGGCCGCCGCCCGAGGCCGGCGAGCTGATGGGCGACAAGCTGCGC
>DASXCN010000017.1:0-3782 GCA_036491155.1 Solirubrobacteraceae bacterium
AGCCCGCTGCCGGATCTGGAGCGAGCACAACCGCGACTACGCCAAGCTCAATGAGGAGCGCTGCGCGGATCTGATCGAGAGCTTCAAGGCGCAGGGCCGACAGGAATTCCCGGCGATCGTCCGCCGCGTGCAGGACGAGCCGGGCATCGATTTCGAGGTCATCTCGGGCGCCCGTCGGCATTGGACCGTCAGCTGGCTGCGCCAGCACAACTACGCCGACTTCCGCTATCTCGTAGAGGTTCGCGAGCTCACCGACGAGGAAGCCTTCCGGATTTCCGACCTGGAGAACCGGGCTCGAGACGACCTCAGCGATATCGAGCGGGCCCGGGACTATCTCAAGGCGCTGGGCCGTCACTACGGCGGCAAGCAGAAGGATATGGCCGAGCGGCTGAAGGTGTCGGAAGCTTGGCTCAGCCGCTACCTCGACCTCGCGCGGCTGCCCACCGAGCTAATCGCCGCCTTCGCCGATCCGCACGAGCTGAAGATCAAGCACGTCACGCAGCTGAAGCCCCTGCTGAAGCCCGACGACCGCGCCAAGCGCGTTCTGGCGGAGGCCGGCGTCATCGCCGGCGGAAAAGGGGAGGGGGCCACCCTCAAGCCGCAGGATGTCCTGCGCCGCCTCGCGGCCGCCGGCGATCCCCCCAAGCGGTCAGGTTCCCCCAAGAAGTCAGGAAAGGCCGATCCCGAGGTCATAACCTCGGAGAAGGGCAAGCCCGTTCTGCGCATCGACGTTAAGAGCCGCAAGGAACTGAGCCTGACGCTGCTGCTCCAAGCCGGCGCCACCCGGGCGGACGCCGAGCAGGCCATGGCCACGCTGCTGTCCAGTTACTGGCTTGACGGTCCAGCGGCGGAGGGCGTCTAGTTTACCGTAGCGTCTGAAAGCGATATCTTATATATGGCTTAATCGGTTTCTGACAAACCTAGCCCTTGCCATGCCCCGCCAGCTTTCCGCGCCCTTCTTCAGCGACACGCCCGTCTTCGACCGGGCGCAGTACGCGGCTGCGCTCGGACGCCCGGCCAGCGACAAGGTGGTCACGGCCATGCTGAGCCAGCACCTGAAGGCGGGCAACTTACGCCGGATCGCCCGAGGCGTCTTCGCGTCCGTCCCCAAGCATGCCGACCCAGCCACCTGGTCGGTCGATCGCTTCCTCGCGGCCTCCCGCCTGCGGCAGGGCGGCGTCATCGCCTATCACTCGGCGCTGGAACTGCTGGGCTACGGCTATACCGACAGCCAGGACGTCCAGGTCGCGTCCCCAGGCCAGCCCGGCATTCTCAAGACCGCCGACTTCACCTGCCGCTTCGTGACCCCGTCGGCTCCCTACGGGCCCGACGATTTGCAGACGGTTGACCGCCTCGGCCAAGCCGTGACGGCGACCACGCTGGAATGCACCATCGCGGACCTCTTCGACCGGCCGGACCTGGCCGGCGACGTCGAGGAACTGATCAATTCCCTCGACCTGGTGACGCGCCTGGACGCTCGGCGCCTGACAGCCCGGCTGGGCGCCTTGGGCAACGCCACGGCCGCTGGCGCGGCCGGCTGGTGGCTCGAGCGCAATGCTGATCGCCTGGGGGTCAGCGCCGCGGCGATCGCCGCCTTACGCCCCCTCGCGCCCCGGCAGAACCGCTATGCGCTGGGCGCCGCCGTCGGGGCTGGCCGCCTCGCGGCGGGGTGGCGGGTGATCCTGCCTGAAACGGTCTTGGCGCCGGGCTTCGAGGGCCTGTCATGACCGCGCCTTCGGCGCAGACTCTCCAGCGCCTGGGGAGCGAGACGGGCCTGCAGCCGGGCACGCTGGAAAAGGTCATGCGGCTCCTCGACGTCCTGCAGGAGATCGCCGGCGATGAGCTCCTGGCCGACCGTCTGGTGCTGAAGGGCGGGACGGCGCTCAACGTCTTCCATCTCGGGCTCGCCCGGCTCTCGGTCGATATCGATCTGAACTACGTCGGCGCCCTGGATCGGGCGCGCATGGAAGCCGAGCGACCTGCGGTTGACGCCGCCTTGAACCGGCTTCTGACGGCGATGGGCTACGCCATCCGCCGTCAGCCGGGCGAGCACGCCGGCGGCAAGTGGATCGGGCGATTCACCTCGGTCCTGGGCGGCGGCGCCACGCTGGAGGTCGACGTCAACTACATGGCGCGCCAGCCGCTGTTTGGCGTCGATCGGCTCGACTCCGTCGCGCTCGCGGATGTGCAGGCGAAGGGCATCGCGGTGCTGAACCTGCATGAGGTGGTGGCCAGCAAACTGGTGGCGCTGATCGACCGGACAGCCGCCCGCGACCTGTTTGACGCCCGCCGGATCCTCGACATCCGCGGCCTCGATTGGACACGCATCAAGGCCGCCATGCTGGCCTACGGCGCGTCTGGCCGGCGTGACTGGCGCCTGGCGTCTATCGACGACATCGGCGGCGATCCGAAGGAACTGCGCCAGAAGCTGGCGATTTGCCTGCCTCAGAACGCCTTCGACGCCGCCGGCGGCGTCGAGGCGTGGATTGAACTATCGGTCGAGGCCTGCCGGGCGCGTCTCGCGCCCCTGTTCGCCCTGTCCCCGGAGGAGGCGGCCTTCCTCGATGGCGTGTTGGACCGCGGGGAGATCGACACCTCTGGGCTCGCGGTCGACCCTGACATCCAGACCCGCATCGCCGAGATGCCGATGCTGCAGTGGAAGGCGCAGAACGTCCGCCTCCACAAGCGGCGCGGGTAGGGGCGCGTCACCGACTTTCTAGCGCCTCGTCAGATCGGCAGACGCGGCGCCGACCCTCCCTGGTCACGATTGCAACGCACTATTACAGGTGAAATAGTGCGTGTGTCGCATCAGCGGCGCGCCCGGACCTTCCCTATGACTGCTTCCTCGGTTTCCTCACCAACGCCGCCGTCGCGCATCGCCGGATGGGGTCCCGTCGCCGGGGTCGGCATCGCCGTCGCTCTAGCGCTGACGTCGCTGCTGGCGACGGCGCCGCAAGTGCTCATCAACACGACAGCCAGCGAGCCTGAGGGCCTCTACAGGCGCATCGGCGCGCCTGCCGGCGTAGGACGCCTGGTCGCCTTCATGGCGCCTGCGGCCGCCTTTCCCTTCGCCGACGCGCACCTCGCCTATCTGCGCCGCGTCCCCATGCTGAAGGCCGTCGCGGCGGGTCCCGGCGACCAGGTCTGCGCCCGGGACGGGCGCCTCGTCATCGCCGGCCGCGACCGGGGCCCAATCGCTTGGGCAGACCGGGAGGGGAGGGCGCTGCCGCACTGGAACGGGTGCCGCCGGCTCGCGGCGAGCGAGCTCTTCGTTTTCTCCGCCCGCGTCCCCAATAGCTTCGACAGTCGATACTTTGGACCCATCGACCGCCAGGACGTTTTGGGCGTCTACACGCCCCTCGTGGTCGCCTCGGAAGGGAGCCGGTGATGGACCCTGCCGCCATCGCCGGGCTGTGCGCGCTGTTGGCGCGGGGACAGGTCTCCGGTCCACTGCCCGAAGGGGTGAGTTGTCCTGCGGCCGCGGTCGCCTCGGTCGTGCCGACCGCTGCTCAGGTCGACGCCGGCCTCGAGCGCGCCATCGCGGCCCCAGGCGCGCGCGACGGCATCGCCCGGGTAGCCTACGCGGAGGCCGGCAACCAGGGGGACTCCGGCCTCGCGGGCGTCGTCTACACGATCCTGAACCGGCTGCAGGACGGGCGCTGGGGCGGCAGTATCGATGCCGTCCTCAACGCGCGCTCGCAATTCGAGCCGGTGATGCGAGCGGGCGGCGATTGGCGCAGCCTGCCGCCGGTCTCGGCGGCGGCCCAGGCTCGGATCGACAC
>DASXCN010000018.1:0-4504 GCA_036491155.1 Solirubrobacteraceae bacterium
TTCACCGAGAAATACACCACCCCATGGGGCAAGGCCATGAACTTCGACGACGCCGAGTCCGATCCGGTGCGCGAGTGGGTGTGCCAGAGCGCCGAGGGTTGGGTGCGCGATTTCGGCGTCGACGGGCTGCGCCTGGACGCCATCCACGCCATCTTCGACCAGAGCCCTGAGCACATCGTCGCCGCGGTGGCGCGCCGCGTGCACGCCGTCAACCCGCGTCACTACGTGATCGCCGAGTCCGGGCTCAACGACCCGATCGTGATGCGTCCGCCCGAGCGCGGCGGCTGGAACTGCGACGCCTCCTGGGCCGATGACTTCCACCACGCTCTGCGCGCGCTCATCACCGAGGAGCGCGACGGCTACTACGCGGACTTCGGCTCGGTGGCCCAGCTGGCCAAGGCCTACCACCGCCCCCACGTCGACGACGGCGAGTACTCGCCGTTTCGCCGCCGGCGCTTCGGGGCGCCCGCCGAGGACATCCCGCCCGAGCGCTTCGTGGTCTTCTCCCAGAACCACGACCAGGTCGGCAACCGCGCCTACGGCGACCGCATGCCCGCCACCGCCCGGCCGCTGGCCGCGTTCTGCACGCTGCTCTCACCGTTCATCCCAATGCTCTTCATGGGCGAGGAGTACGGGGAGCTGGCCCCGTTTCAGTACTTCACCAGCCACATCGACCCCGACATCGCGCAAGCGACGCGGGAGGGCCGCCGTAGCGAGTTCTCCACCTTTGCCCAATTCGCCGCCGACGTTCCCGACCCCGAGGACCCCCGCACCTTTGAGCGCTCCAAGCTCACCCGGCGCCCCGACCAGGGCCTGGCCCGTCTGTACCGGGAGCTGATCGCGGCGCGCAAGAGGCTCCCGCGCGGCACCCCGCGCGAGATCGAGTACGACGAGCGCTTTCGCTGGTTGGTGGTCCGCCGCGGGCCGTACGAGCTGGCCTTCAACTTCGGCACGGGCTCGGTGAGCATCCCCTGCCAGGGCGAGACGATCGAGCTGAGCGCCGGGGGCGACGCGCATCTCGGCGGCGGTTCCCTCAAACTCCCCGCCATGGCGGGAGCGCTGGTCCAGTGACGGAGGTCTGGCCGGGACGGCCGTTCCCGCTCGGCGCCGTGTGGGACGGGGAGGGCACCAACTTCAGCCTGTTCTCCGAGCACGCCGAGGGCGTGACCCTGTGCCTGTTCGACGACGAGGGCAATGAGACGCCGATCGAGGTCACCGGCAACCGGGCCCACAACTGGCACTGCTATCTGCCGGGGATCGGCCCCGGCCAGCGCTACGGGTACCGCGTGCACGGCCCCTACGCCCCCAACGAGGGTCATCGCTTTAACCCCAACAAGCTGCTGATCGACCCCTACGCCAAGGCCGTCGAGGGCGTGGTGGACTGGGCCCACGACGCCAACGTCCTGCCCTACGTGCCGCCCGACAGCCTCGAGTCAGCCGAGGACGCCGACCTCGAGATTGATGACGAGGACGACTCCGGCGCGATCCCCAAGTCGGTCGTTGTCGACGACAACTTCGATTGGGAGGGGGACCGCCGCCCCCAGACCCCGTTCGCCGACACGATCATCTACGAGACCCACGTCAAGGGGTTCACCATGACCCATCCCGACGTGCGCGAGGACCTCCGCGGCACCTACGCCGGGCTGGCCTCCGAACCGGCGGTGCAGTACCTCAAGGACCTCGGGGTCACCGCAGTGGAGCTGCTGCCCACCCACCACATCTGCGACGAGTCCTTCCTGCACGAGCGAGGCCTGCACAACTACTGGGGCTACAGCACCATCGGCTATCTGGCGCCTCATTCGCAGTACGCGTCCGGGGGCAGCCGGGGTGAGCAGGTGCGCGAGTTCAAGGGGATGGTCAAGGCACTGCACCAGGCCGGGATCGAGGTGATCCTCGACGTCGTCTACAACCACACCGCCGAGGGCAACCACCTAGGCCCCATGCTGTCGTTCAAGGGCGCCGACAACTCCGCCTACTACCGGCTGATGCCCGACGACCCGCGCCACTACATGGACTTCACCGGGACGGGCAACTCGCTCAACCCCGTCCACCCCAGCGTGCTACGGCTGATCATGGACTCGCTGCGCTACTTCGTGGTCGCCTGCCACGTCGACGGCTTCCGCTTCGACCTGGCCTCGGCGCTCGCCCGCGAGTTCTTTGACGTCGACCGCCTCTCGGCGTTCTTCGACACCATCCACCAGGACCCGGTCATCTCCCAGGTCAAGCTCATCGCCGAGCCGTGGGACGTGGGACCGGGCGGCTACCAGGTGGGCAACTTCCCCATCCTGTGGTCGGAGTGGAACGGCGTGTACCGCGACACCATGCGCGACTTCTGGCGCGCCTCGGCCAGCGTGGGCCAGTTCGCCCAGCGCCTTTCCGGCTCCGCCGACCTCTATGAGTCAGACGGCCGAGACCCGTTCGCCTCGATCAACTTCATCACCGCCCACGACGGCTTCACCCTGCGCGACCTCGTCTCCTACGAAGGCAAGCACAACGAGGACAACCAGGAGGACAACCGCGACGGGACCGACGACAACCGCTCGTGGAACTGCGGCGCGGAGGGCGAGACCGACGACGACGCCATCAACGAGCTGCGCCGCCGCCAGCAGCGCAACTTCCTCACCACGTTGTTCGTGTCCCAGGGCACTCCGATGCTGCTGGGCGGCGACGAGCTGTGCCGCACCCAGGGCGGCAACAACAACGCCTGGTGTCAGGACAACGAGATCAGCTGGTTTGACTGGAACATCAACGACGACGGCCAGGAGATGCGCGAGTTCACGCAGCGCCTCATCCGCCTGCGCCGCGAGCACTGCACCTTCCGCCGCGAAACCTTCCTGCGCGGCCAGCCCGTGCGCGAGTCGCCGCTGCCCGACGTGTGGTGGTTCCGCGTCGACGGCCGGCGGATGACCAGCCGCGACTGGGAGCACGGGGAGGCGGTGCTGGGGATGTTCCTCAACGGCAAGGCCATCGCCAGCCCGGGGCCCCACGGTGAGGAGGTCGAGGACGACTCGTTCGTACTGCTGTTCAACGCCCACGCCGAGGACCGGGAGTTCAAGCTCCCGCGTCGGCGGATGGGGGCGCGGTGGGAGCTCGAGCTCTGCACCGCCGACCCGGCGGCGCAGCGTGGCAGCGTCACCTATGACGCGCAGGGTCTGATCAACGTCACTGCCCACTCGATCACGATCCTGCGGCGGGTGACGTGAGCCGGGTCACCCTGCGCGCAACCTACCGCCTGCAGCTCACCCCAGACTTCGGCTTCGACGCCGCGCGAGCACGCATCCCTTACCTGCGCGACCTGGGGATCTCTCACCTGTACCTGTCCCCGTCGCTGCAGGCGCGGGCCGGCTCCACCCATGGCTACGACGTCGTCGACCCGACGCGGATCTCGCAGGACCTCGGCGGCGAGGAGGGCTTCCGGGAGCTGGCCGCTGCCGCCCACGCCGCCGGCCTGGGCGTCGTGCTCGACCTCGTGCCCAACCACATGGCCGCCGACGACGCCAACCGCTTCTGGACCGACCCGCAGCTGCGCGAGAAGTTCTTCGACATCGACCCGGCCACCGGCCGGCACCGGCGCTTCTTCGACATCGACGACCTGGCGGGGGTGCGCCAGGAGGATCTCGAGGTGTTTGAGGCCACGCACGCGCTGACGCTGTCGCTGGTGCGCGAGGGTGTCGTCGACGCCCTGCGCGTCGACCATCCCGATGGCCTGGCCGACCCGGCGCAGTACTTCGCGCGACTGCGCGAGGGAGGCGCGGCGACGGTATGGATAGAGAAGATCCTCGAGCCGTCTGAGCCGCTACGCGACTGGCCGGTGACGGGGACCGTCGGCTACGAGTTCCTCAACGATGTATGCGCGCTGTTCGTGGACCCGGCGGCCGAGCCGACGTTCACCGCGCTGTGGACTCAGCTCTCCGGCGACGGGCGCGGCTTTGCCGAGGTCGCCGCCGAGGCCAAGCTCGAGCAGGCCACGGCGACGTTCGCGCCCGAGATCGAGCGGCTGGCCTCGCTCGTTGACGGCGACGCCGAGACGCTGGCGCGGGCGGCCGCGTCGTTCCCGGTGTACCGCACGTACGTGGAGCCGTCGACGGGAGTGGTCGACCCTGCCGACCGCGAGGCCGTCGCCGGCATGCCGGATGACCTGGCCGCGATGCTCCTCCTGGACCAGCCGGGACCGGCGGAGTTCGTCACGCGCTTTCAGCAGACGACGCCGCCGGTGGTGGCCAAGGGCGTCGAGGACACCGCCTTCTACCGCTACGCGCGGCTGCTGGCGCTCTGTGATGTCGGCGGGGACCCGGGCCGCTTCGGCATCAGCGCGCAGCGCTTCCACGACGCCAACTCCGAACGCGCGCGCCGGTTTCCCGAGGCCATGCTGGCGACGATGACCCACGACACCAAGCGCTCCGCCGACGTGCGCGCGCGGTTGGCCGCGCTGACCTGGATGCCGGACCGCTGGGCCGACTGGGTGCGTGGGTGGCTGCAGGCGTCAGAGCCGCTGCGGCGAGGC
>DASXCN010000019.1:0-12623 GCA_036491155.1 Solirubrobacteraceae bacterium
GTCCCGCCCATCCGCGACAGTGCTCTCTTCTTCAGGCGGTGGGCGTTCGAGAGCGCGGCGCTCGATCTCGCCCTGCGCCAGAACGGCGTCTCGCTCCAGTCCGCGATCGGCCGTGAGGCGCAGCCCGTCAACTTCGTGGCCTCGGTCAGGATCGGCGATCCGCCGGACCTCAGCATCCTCGGCGCGTTGCTGAGCGAGAACCCAGGGCTGCGCTTCAAGCTGGACCCGACCCTGACCTGGGACGACGACGTCGTCGCCGAGTTGGCCCTGCTGCGATGCGTCGACATCGTCGACCTCAAGGGCTTCTACCGCAACCTCACGGTGGCGATGGCGCCCGAGATGGACCTGTACCGGCGCGTCATCGAGGGCCTGCCCGAGGCGTGGATCGAGGATCCGGCGCTCGCGCCCGGCGTCGAGCGACTGCTGAAGCGCCATCACGAGCGGATCACCTGGGACGAACCGATCCACGCGGTCGCGGACATCGAGGCGCTGCCGTGGCGACCGCGCATGCTCAACATGAAGCCCGCCCGCTTTGGGAGCCTACGGGCGCTCATGGACACCTACGACTACTGCGCAGAACACGGCATCGCCATCTATGGGGGCGGGATGTTCGAACAGGGCCCAGGTCGCGGGCAGCTTCAATACCTGGCCTCGCTGTTTCATCCGGACTCGCCCAACGACATCGCGCCGGTGGAGTACAACCTCCAGAACGCCGCCGCCACCCGGCCACGAGCGCCGCTGATCCCCGAGCCTCACCCCACCGGCTTCCGGTGGGGCACGTACGACAGACGCCGCACCGTACGTGAATCCGTGCCCGGCGTATCTGTTTAGGATCTGCGCATCGTGGCATCCGGCCGAGCGCTACTCCTCATCGCCGACATCGGTGGCTACACGGAGTACATGCGGACCCACCGGATGAGCCTCGCCCATGCCGAGGTCAACACCGCCCGGTTGCTCGAGGCCGTGATCGACGCCGCACCCGAATTCGAGCTGATCGAGATCGAGGGAGATGCGGCGTTCCTCTCGCGTCCGGCCGACACCCTCGACGCCGCGGCGACCGCCGCCGCCCTGACCCAGGCCGTCGGTCCCATGCACCATGCGTTCCACCGCGAGCGCCAGTACGTCGCCTCCAACCTGTGTCCCTGTGATGCCTGCGAGCAGGCCAACAATCTGAAGCTGAAGTTCGTCGCGCACGTGGGAGAGGTCGCGACCCAGACGATCAGAGATCGCCGCAAGCTCGTTGGCATCGACGTCATCCTGGTTCACCGGCTGCTGAAGAACTCCGTGCAGGTGCCGGAGTACCTCCTCTTCTCCGAGGAGCTGTTCCGCAACGGTGGCGACACGTTCAACCCGGTGGCTCAAGATGAGCAGGAGCTCGAGGGGATCGGCTCCGTCCGCACATACTTCGCCGACATCGGCGGCATCTCGGCTGCACTGCCCGCGACGCCCGACCTCGGCTGGCTTGGCCGGCTGGGCAGGACGGTCGACGTCGCCGGCCGGGGATTGCCGTACATGCTAGGCCTCCGGCGCCCACGGCGGATCGCCTCGGAGCCCTGAACCGTCGCCTCGTTGCGCGTCGGCGTCCAGCCGGCTCGTGGCGAGGTCGTCGCCCGCGGTCGCCGCGGCGGGGTACCCCGTCACGGCCGTCAGGTAGGTCCCGCGGCGCAGTCGGCTGACCTGGAGGGGCTGGTCCATCGACGCGCGCACCGTGGCCGTCCGCGGTCGGTCCTGCAGCAGCGCGATCTCGCCGAAGCACTCACCGGGTCCGAGGGTCCGGACAACGCGCTCGCCGCGAAGCACCTCGGCCCGGCCCGACCTGACGATGTAGAAGTGCTCACCCCGTTCACCCTCCCGGAACGCCGGCTGGCCCCGCTCGAGCTCGGCCTGCTCAAGCGAGCCGGCCAGCTGCTCGATCGTCGCCAGCGGCAGCACGCTGAGCATGTGAATCGAGCGCAGCGTGGCGACGTCCGCGTCACGCACGACCAGGCGGGCGTCCATGCTGCGCAGCCGCGGCTGGGCTGCGAACACGGCCAGCGGCGCCAACAGCCCGATCAGGACCAGAGCAGGCCGGAGGCCGATCAGGTGGACGGCCAGCGGGGCAACAAGGCTGCCGGCGGCGACGCCCAGCGTCAGGATCGCCTCGAAGCCGGCGAACATGCGGGCGAGGACGGTCTCGTCGACCAGCCGCGCCAGCAGCGTGAACCCCCCGACGTCGATCAGGGCGTTGCCGACGCCGACGACGCCGAGCAGCAGGATCGCCGGCACCTGCTCTCCGACCACGCCCAGGACGACCAGCGGCGCCCCGAACAGCGCGATGCCAACGCCAAACCAGAACGCCAGCCGGCCCCTCCCCACCAGGCCGAAGGCGAGCACGGAACCGAGCATCCCACCGGCGCCGACGGCCGCGGTCAAGACGCCCACGCCCGAGTTCCCCGTGCCGAGGAGATCGATGGCCACCACGACGATGAAGACCGTCAGGCAGCCACGAGTGAACGTCTGCACCACGCCGAGCGAGGTGATCAGCGCCAACGTGCGATCGCGCGCGATGACGGTGAAGCCCCGCACCAGCTCAGCGGCGCCGCCCGCGGCAGCAGTTGAGCGCGGCGGGGCGTCGTAGGCCAGGCCGACGACCACCAGCCCGCCCAGCAGGGAGGCGCCCGCGCACGCCTCGAACACGGCCGCCGGTCCGCTGACCGCCAGCAGAACGGCCGCGGCCGCAGGGCCGCCAAGCGTGGCCGATGAGTCCAGGAGCCCGCGCACGGCGTTGGCGCGCGTCAGTTCCTCGGGGGACCGGCATAGCGCCGGGAGCAGCGCCGAGTGCGCCGGCCGGTAGAGGACCTGCGCGACCGTCGCCAGGACGGCCAGGCCGTAGGTCACGGTCGTGGGGCCGCCACTCGCGGTCACCGCTGCGGCGCCGCCCAGCGCCGCGGCCCGCACCAGTCCGACGCCGGTCAGGACGCGCTCACGGCGCACCCGGTCGGCGACCGTCGCCAGCCATGGCGCCAGGAGCGCCGCGACCGCCATGCGAGCGGCGGTGACGACGCCGACCGCTGCGACGCCGCCGTCGCGAAAGGCCACGATGGCAAGACCGACCGTGAAGGCGCCCTCGCTGGCCCACATCGCACCGAACGAGATCTGAGCGCGGCGGATCGCCGCGTTCGCCCCCACCCTCTCGCGCGAGCCACCCCTGTCCACGTGGCGACTATCCCACGTGTGGGGACGTCGCGGCCGCACCCGCCGCAGCCGCGACAGGCAACCTCAATAGTTAGGTAACTACCTAAGTGATGTGCTAGCGTGCCGCGGCGTGCCGGTCGCCGACGCTCAAGAACTCGATCGGGCCTTCCACGCCCTGGCCGACGGCAACCGCAGGGCGATCGTCGCGCGGCTCACTCGGGGCGGCGCCTCTGTGAGCGAGCTCGCGGCGCCGCTGGGGGTCTCGCTCCCGACCGTGCTCCAGCACCTCGACGTGCTCCAGCGCAGCGGCCTGGTGCGCTCCGAGAAGGTCGGCCGGGTCCGCACCTGCCGACTGGAGCCGGAGCCGATGCGCGCCCTCGAGCGCTGGATCGCTCAACACCGCGGCACCTGGGAACGTCGCCTGGACCTCTTGGGCGACGTCCTCGACGACGCATTCGGAGACGACCAAGGGACATCGCAGCCATGACCATTCACCAGCACGACTTCACCATCAAGCGGCATTACCGCCAGCGGCCGGAGCAGGCGTTCCGAGCCTTCGCCGATCCCGAGCTCCGGCGGCGCTGGTTCCGGGTGCCCGACAGCTGGAGCGACGCCGAGTGGTCGCTGGACTTCCGCGTCGGGGGCGGTGAGCGCAACGCCGGACGCGACGACGACGGCCACCACCATCTCTTCGAGAGCCACTTCCACGACATCGTCGACAACGAGCGGATCGTGTTCGCCTACGACATGCGCCTCAACGGGCGGCTGACCTCGGTGTCGCTGACCACGATCGAACTGCTGCCCGACAGCGACGGTGGCACGCACCTGGTCTTCACCGAGCACGGCGCGTTCCTGGACGGCGTGGAGGACCCCGCCGAGCGCGAGCACGGCACGGGCCTGCTGCTCGACGGACTCGACGCCCTTCTCGCCCGCGAGGTGCCGGCGTGACTCTTGTCCTGTATCAGCACCCGTTCGCGCTGTACTGCTGGAAGGCGCTCATCGCCCTCTACGAGCGCGATGTGACGTTCACCAACGAGCTCGTCGAGGCCGACCGCTCCGCGCTGGCCAAGCTGTGGCCACCGGCGTCGATCCCCATCCTCGTCGACGACGGCGTGGTGGTCGCCGAGTCGTCGATCATCGTTGAGCACCTGGACCGCCACGGCGACGCGTCGCCGCTGATCCCCGCTGACCCCGACGAGGCGCTGCGGGCGCGGCTGTGGGATCGCGTGGCCGACGGCTACGTGGCCACGCCGGTCCAGCGGATCGTCGGCGATGCCCTGCGAGCCGCCGACGCCAAGGACCCGCACGGCGTGGCCCAGGCCTACGGCGCTCTCGACCTCGCCTACGCCCTGCTGGAGGGCCAGCTCCAGAACAGCGATGGCTGGCTGGCCGGCGAGCGCTTCACCCTGGCCGACTGCGCCGCGGCACCCGCCCTGCACTACGCCGACGTCCTGAGCCCGCTTGACCGCGAGGCGTACCCCTCGCTCGCCGCGTACCTTGACCGCGTGCTGGCGCGACCGTCGGTCGCGAGGGTGATCGAGGAGGCGCGCCCCTTCCGCGAGGTCTTCCCCTTGCCGTGGCCTGACCACGTGCCCTGAGCGCACGCGACACGGGCTGTGATTTGATGTGCGCGCGATGAGCGCGCCACGTCGAATCGTCACCGGCCACGACGCCTCCGGCAAATCGGTCGTGCTCTCCGACGCCCCCACGCCGAAGACGATCGACGTCGGGACCGCGGCGTTTCATGAGATCTGGCTCACCGATCAGACGCCGGTCACGATCGACGCCACCGAGCCCGAACCGACGGATCGTCCGGGCCGGGTCCCGCCGCCTGCCGACGGGGTGGGGGTTCGCTTCACCGAGATGGCACCGGGCGCGGAGTCCCCCATGCACCGCACGGAGACCGTGGACGTCGGCGTCGTGCTCGAGGGCGAGACCTGGCTCCTGCTCGACGACGGGTCCGAGACGAGAGTGGGCACCGGTGACGCCGTCGTTCAGCGGGGCACCAATCACGCCTGGGCCAACCGGTCAGATCAGCCCGTGCGGATGCTGTTCGTGATGGTCGATGGCAGGATCAACGACGAGCTGCGGACGGCGGCAGGCCCCTTCGAGTTCTTCGACCAGCTCATCGAATAGCGCGCGACGTCACGCAGCGGCGGAGATCAGCCGGTCGGCATGGCCCATTACGGCCGGTCCCGGCGCGTCGGCTCAGCTGGCGCTGGAGTTGATCATCACCGGCGCTCGGTCGTGGCCGTCCTGGTCGAAGTAGACGCCGGGGAAGGTCTGGAACACGCCGCTGGTGTTGTGGTGCAGCTGCGACTGGTTGAACGTCAGCGTGCCGAAGCCGCTGTCGACGACGTCAAAGACGGCGCCGCCGCCCTCTCTGGCCGTGTTGTCGCTCATGACGGTGCCGGAGATCGTCACGTCGTCGTCCTTGCCGTCGAGGTAGATGGCCCCGCCGCTCCCGCCGCCCGCCGTGCCCTGGTGCGCCGGGTTGGCGCCGAAGCCGACGGCGGCGTTGTTGGTGAACACGCTGTTGAGGACGTTCCACTGGACGCTGATGCTGCTCAGAGCCCCGCCGTTTGAGCAATGGCCGCCGCTGAAGGTGTCGCCGGTGATGTAGATGGGACGGTTCTGGTACTGAGCCAGAGCGCGGATCGCGCCGCCGCCGAGATCGGGACCCGAGGCGAAGCAGCCGTTGTCGATGAAGCGCGAGTTGACCGCCTTGAACTGGCCGCCCTCGTCATAGATCGCTCCGCCGCCGTCCACCCCGCCGTACCAGCACTGCGGGACGTTGTCGGTACAGGTCGCCTGGGGCGTGCCGTCGTAGCCGTCCTTGAAGGTGATGTTCTGCACCACGACCTGCGGGTAGGGCTGGTTGACGCAGTCGTCGGTTGACGGCGTACCGGCGCAGGTGTCCGAGAGGAGGATGCGGCGCTTGCCGGTCCCGCTCAGCGTGACCCGGCCCCCACCGTCCAGCACGACCAGCCGCCGGGTCTTGATCACGTTGGCGGTCGCGGACATCACGATGGTGACCGGCTTGGGGCCGCAGTTGAAGGTGATGATGCCGCCCGCGGCTACTGCCCGCACCACGGCCGCCGACGTGCAACTGGCCGGCTTGCCGCGCCCGATCACGTGGTTGGGGTGGCGGGTGTTGAGCGCCCGGCCGGCCGCCGGCACCGCGACGTGACCGGAGGGGTTGCCGAAGTCGGGCACCCGGGCCGCGGCCACCGGAACCACCCCCACCAAGCCGCAGCTGCCGGCCACGGCAGCCAGCAGGGGTCTGAGACGCCTCGTCCGCCGCACGCCACCCGATGCTAGTGCGTACATTGCAGCTATGAAAGAGCTGAGAGGAACCGCGGACGCGCATGTCCCCGCGCCGTTGGCTCAATGCCTCACTCTCGTCGCGGCCGTCGACGAATATCCGGTCTGGTATCCCGACGTCGTCCGCAAGGTCGACGTGCTCGAGCGCGACTCCGAGGGCCGGCCCACCCGGGCACAGACCGCCTTGCACCTGTCGGTGGGGCCGGTGACCAAGGACTTCGACCTCCTGATGGCGGTCACGGTGAAGCCACCCGGCACGGTCAGGTTGAGCAAGGTCGGCGGAGCGGCGAAGTTCGACGTCACCTGGCAGCTGAGCGAAGGGGCCAGCACGCGCATCGCGCTCGAACTCGACGCCAGCCTCGACGTTCCGCGTTTCCTCCCGCTCGGCGATGTCGGCAACTCGGTCGCGCAGGGCTTCGTCTCGGCTGCGAGCGCCGAGCTCGCCCGCCGCGCGTAGCCTGCGTTCCCTCGCCTCCGGGCGTCAGCCTCGAGCCAGCACCATCTCGTTGACGCCGGGAAGCACGCGCTCGCCGTAGGCGGACAAGGTCGCGTCCTGCGCATCGTGCTGGAGATAGAGGCCGAAATGGCCCGTCCCCACGCTCTCGAGCTTCTTGAGTTTCTCGACGTGGGCCTCCGGCGGCCCGATGAGGCAGAAGCGCTCCACGATCTCGTCGGAGATGAACTCGGTGTGCTCGTTGCCGGCGCGCCCGTGCGTGTTGTAGTCGTAGCCGCGCCAGTCCTTGATGTAGTCGCTGAGGCTCTGCGGGATCGCCCCGCCGTCGGCGCCATAGCGGTTGACGATGTCGACGACGTGGTTGCCGACCATGCCGCCGAACCACCGGCACTGCTCCACCGCATGACGACGCTGCTCCTCAGAGCCGTCGGTCACATACGCCGGCCCGGCAACGCACATCGTGAGCGCGTCGGGGTCGCGGCCGGCCTCGGCGGCGGCCTTGCGCACGGCGGCGATGCACCATTGCGCCACCTCCACGTCGGCGCACTGGAGGATGTAGCCGTCCCCCACCTCGCCCGCGAGCTTGAGGGCATTGGGCCCATAGCCAGCCACCCAGATCGGCAGGCGGCTGTCGGGGTTCCAGGGGAAACGCATGGGCGTGCCCTTGTACTCGATGCTCTCACCGTTGGCGAGAGCGCGAATGACCTCGATGCACGCGCGAAGGTCAGCCAGCTTGACCGGCCTGCCGTTGATCGTGCGCACCGCGGAGTCCCCGCGTCCAATGCCGCACACCGTGCGGTTGCCGTACATCTCGTTGAGCGTCGCGAAGGTCGACGCGGTCACGGTCCAGTCGCGGGTCGCCGGGTTGGTCACCATCGTGCCCACGTTGATCCTGTGCGTTGAGTCCAGGATCCGGCTCAGCACGACGTAGGGCTCCTCCCACAGCAGATGCGAGTCAAAGGTCCAGGCGGTGGTGAAGCCGTAGGCCTCGGCGCGACGGGCGAGCTCGATCACGCGGGAGGCCGGAGGGTTGGTTTGGAGGACGACACCGAACTTCACGATTGGCTCCTTGTCATTGGGTGAGGTCGGCGACTGCGCCGAGCGTCTGCTCGACAGTGCGCCCATAAGCGTTGATCGCCACGGCGAGCGCGGCTCGGGATGAGTCCTCGATCGAGGCGTGCGAGATCGGCGGGTCTGACTGGGCGAAGATCATGGCCGTGGGGACGACCCGGCCGATCTCCGTCGCGTCGTGCAGCGGCCCGCTGGGGATCGGCTCGCCGTCGCCGCCGCCCGCCTCGCGCACCGCGGCCTGGGCGATCTCGACCAGGACGGGATGAAACACCGTCGGCGTGGCGCCGAAGACCTTCCGGATCTCGACGGTGCAGCGGAATTCGTCGGCGGCGGCTCGGCATGCGCCGGTGGCGTCCTGGAGCATCGCCGACAGCGCCCCAGCATCCAGGTGGCGCTGGTCGAGCTGCATTTCGGTGCGGCCGGCGACGGCGGTGATCACGCCCGGCACCGCATCCATGCGGCCGACCGTGGCGACGCCGCCGTGCGTGATCGCAGACTCGCGAATCGCCAGCGCCGACCGCGCGGCCGCGGCCAGCGAGTCCTGTCGCATCGCCATCGGGGTCGAGCCCGCGTGCGCGGCCTGACCGGTGAAGATCACCAGATGACGCTCGACGCCGAAGGTGCCGGACACCGCCGACGCCAGCCTGCCCTGCTCCAACAGCACCGGGCCCTGCTCGATGTGCAGCTCGAGGTAGCCCAGAGCCCCCACCAGCGAGGAGCCGGCGGCGTTGGCGCCGTCGAGATCGACCTCGCAGGCGGCCAGCGCGTCGGCCAGCGCCACACCACCGGCGTCGGTCAACGCGCGCACGTCGTCGGCCACCAGCGTTCCGGCCGCCGCCGAGGACCCCAGCAGGCTGCGGCCGAATCGGGCTCCCTCCTCGTCGGCCCAGTCAACGAAGCGCACGCCGATGGGCGGCGATTCGCCCCGGCGCTGGAGCTGTCGCATGACCTCGAGAGCGGTGAGCAGGCCAAGCACGCCGTCCAGCCAGCCGCCGTCGGGGACGGCATCGATGTGCGAGCCGACGATCAGGAACTCGTCCGCTTCACCGGTGATGGTCGCCCACAGGTTGCCCGCTGCGTCGGTGCTCGGTTCGAGCCCGATCGTCTCGAGCTTGGAGCGCAGCCATTGGCGGGCGCCGAGCCACGCGGGGCTCCAGGCCAACCGGTCAGCCCCGGCGAAGCGGCCGCCGCTCTGCGCGGCGAGCTCGTCGAGGTCCGCGACGACTGCGGCCGGGTCCAGCGTCAGCCCGCTCACTGGATGGTCGCCGCGGCGGGCGACAGGGAGCGGCGGACGAAGCGGCCATGCCCGGGCTGGGTCAGGATCTCGCCTCGGTCATAGACCAGCGTTCCGCGAGAGAAGGTGTGGCGCACGCTCGCGGTCGCCGTCTGGCCCTCGTAGAGGTCGTAGTCGACGTGCATGAAGGAGTTGGCCACCCCGTACTCACGCGGCGCGTGGGGGTCCAGCACCACGACGTCGGCGTCCTTGCCGGGCAGCAGCGCGCCTTTGCGCGCGAGCCCAAACCGCGCGGCGATCGTCGTCGAGGTAAGGGCCACCAGCTCCGATCGGGAGATCCGCCCGGCGTTGACGCCCTCGTCCCACAACTTCGGGAGGCGGTGCTGGATCAGCGCCAGGCCATTGGGGATCAGGCTGAAGTTGTCCAGGCCGCGCGCCTTCTGCTCGTCGTTGAACGGGCAGTGGTCGGTGGAGATGCTCTCCAGCACTCCGCGCTTGAGAAAACCCCACAGAGGCTGGTGATTGGAGGCGTTGCGCAGCGGCGGCGAGCAGACATAGCGGCATCCCTCGACGCCTGGCCGGCGCAGGTCCTCCATGGTGTTCGTGAGGTACTGGAAACACGTTTCGCCGGTGACGTCGGCGCCGCGCTGCTGGGCGGCTTCGATCTCCGCAGCCGCCACCGCGCAGGTGACGTGCACGACGAACAGGCGGGCGCCGACGGTCTCTGCGATCCGCGCTGCCCGGTCGGTGGCCTCGGCCTCGACGTACTCCGGGCGCGTGAGGGCATGGTTGATCGCCGAGGTGTCGCCCCGGGCCAAGGCGCGGGTGACCAGCAGATCGATGATGTCGCCGTTCTCGGCGTGCACCATGGTGAGCGCGTCGAGGTCGCGCGCTCGCTCCATACAGGCCATCAGCGCGTCATCGCGAGCCATCAGCTCGCCCTTGTAGGCCATGAACAGCTTGAAGGAGCAGATCCCGGCGTCCACCATCGCGGTCATGTCGTCGAGCACCGGATCGCTGGCGTTGGTGATCGCCATGTGGAACCCGTAGTCGACGTGCGCCGCGCCGTCAGCGCGGCCTGACCACTCGTCCAGCGCGGACTGCAGGGTGTCCGGCTCGCGCTGGATGGCGAAGTCGACCAGGCAGGTGACGCCGCCGGCGGCCGCGGCCTGGGTGCCGGTGTCGTAGTCGTCTGAGGACATCATCCCCATGAACGGCATCGACAGATGCGTGTGGTTGTCGATGAGACCCGGCAGGACAAAACAGTCCGTGGCGTCGATCACGGTCGCTCCGTCGGGCGGGTCGACCCTGCCGACGGCAGCGATCGTCTCACCGTCGATCAGGACGTCTCCGGCGAACTCGCCCTCGGCCGTCACGATCGTCCCGTTGGCGATCAGGGTGCTCTCACTCACCGCGTGCCTCCTCAATGTTGGGTCAGCAACGGCACCATTCTCCCTGTAGACGGCGCCCGTGTCATCGCCGGTCTGGATCTAGCCAGCCACGCGAGCCGGAGGTAGGCTGTCTGCGGGCAGATGAGATCGCACGGGACCCAGGGAGTGGCGACGGCGGCCGCGCGGCCCGCGGCCCGCGCTCTTGCCGGCCGCCCCGGGCCGGCGAGCAGCGTGCTGAGGCTCCAGCGCGCAGCCGGGAACCGCGCCGTGGCCCAGCTCATGCGCGAGACCGCGCCCGCCACCACGACGCCCGACTCCGACGACGCCCCGCGCAAGGTGGTCAAAGGGCCGTCCCTGACCCTCCTGTGCGCGGTCACCGACAAGAAGATCGTCCGCGACGAGGACGCGCCTGCCGGCGAGACCGACGCCAGGGTGGTGACCCTTGATGACGGCAGCCGATTCCTCGTCCGCCGCCGCCGTGTGCTCACGGTCGTCGATCCCGAGGAGCATCGCTCCAATCTTCATCTCGGGACCGGTCACGACGCCAACCGTGCCTGGGTGGAGCTCAGCTGGTGCAAGGGCTCGCACGGCGAGATCCGGCTGGGCGGCAATCCCCAGCAGGCCGTCAAGGACCTCCTCCAGTCGATCTCGACCTCGATCAGCCAGGGCGGGGGGACCGATGACGTGGTCAAGGCGGCGCGCGCACAGAAGGTGACGCCGTTCCTCAGCGCCGACATCGGGGAGGCCAAGAACTGGGAGGTCACCGGCGAGATCGACGCCAGCGTCTCGTCTCAGGGCTTTCAGGGCGGTACCGGGAAGATCAAGATCCACAGGGGCCGCTTCCATGTCGATGTCGACGTCTCGGTCGACCCCAAGGGCCACCCGGGCGGTGAGATCAACGTGGGGGTCGACGACGGGCCCAAGGAGCACAAGTGCCCCGTGCCCGACAAGGCCTACATCGAGCAGCGCACGGCCTACGAGTGGATCCCGTGGATTCCCGAGAAGACCGAGACCGGCACGACGATCCAGCACAGCGAGACCTCGGGCGTGCACTCCGTCTACTTCCCCTACATGAGGTCCGAGGTCGTCGAGGGGCGATCCGGCCTGCAGCAGTTCGTCGGCTACCTGCAACAGGGTGCGGTCGTGACCGCCGTCGCGGGATACACCTCGCCGGAGGGTTCCCGCCACAAGGTGGCGGGCTTCCAGGGCAACGATCGGCTCTCCAAGGATCGCGCCGACGCGGCGCTGAACTGGGTCCAGGTCGCGATCGGCAAAGCGCAGGCCGGATCGGTCGAGCCGCAAGTGAGCGACGAGGGTCGCAGCGAGCTCTACTCCGGGCCCGACAGGCCCGAAGGCACCGAGCAATCGGGCCGCGAGCTCGAGGAGACGGCGATCGCCGCATTCCTGGGCAGCGACGACGAGGCCAAGCGCCGCACGCAGGACGTCCTGGACAAGATGGCCGGCGCGAAGAGCACCCATGCCCGCGCGGAGGTCGTCTATGAGCAGCTCCGCCGCGCCGAGATCACGTACAAGATCGCCAAGGACACGCCGGTGCCGTGGACCAAGACCACGCCGGGGCACTTCGACGATCACCCTGCCGTCTGCGCGCCCGTCGACGACGGCGAGACCGACAAGGTCTTCCCGATCGTCCTCACCTAGCTGGTTGATTCCGCGACCATCCAGCGGCGCGGGCGACCGACCCCGTGTCGGGCCCACGTAAAGCGTTGCGCGGCCGAAGCCGGCCCGTTTACGTCCGTCAGGCTCATGTGATGTAGCATCCCGCGCATCGAGGCCATGCCGGCCGGACCGTTTGGGACGCCCGGAGCGCCACGACCCACTGAGCGACTCGCGCTCGCGACTGCCTACGGGGCGGCATGCGGAGCGTTGCGGTCCGCAACGTATCCCGAAGCCGAGGTCGCAATCATGCCGACTCAACAGATCGCCACGCCGGTCACCCGGGCACTCGCCCCGTACT
>DASXCN010000020.1:0-8871 GCA_036491155.1 Solirubrobacteraceae bacterium
GTACGCGATCGGGCTGAGCTCACGGGCCAACGCGCAGCTCGGCCCCGGCTTCCCGAGCCACCCCTACTGACGTCACTCGACATTGCTTTCGCAACCGGCTGCGCCGCCGTGAGCGCAGCCGGGCGCGTCTGCACCTGACTCAAACTGCCGGTCGACGTGGCCTGCAGCGACCCGCGGCGTCTCAATCGGTCAACGCGCGGATGAGACGGGCAGGCACTCCGCCCACCAAGGTGTCCGCGGCGACATCGCCAGTCACGACGCTGCCGGCGGCCACGACCGCCCCCGCGCCCACCGTGACGCCCGGAAGGATCTGGCAGCCGGCGCCGAGCCAGGCGCCGGCGCCGATGACCACCGGACGTGAGTAGCGCTCTCCGGCACGGCGTTTCGACGGCCCAATCTCGTGCGAGATGGTGATGATCCGGACCCCTGGGCCGAGGTGGACGTCGTCGCCGATGGTGACCGCGACAGCGGCTTGGATCGAGCAGCCGCGGTTGATATACGCCCGCCGGCCGACGGTGACCTGCCTTCCGAACACCATCGTGCCGGAGTGGATGCGGACGTCGGGCGCGATCCGGTTGCCGCGTCGCCGCAACACCCACAGGCGCACGGGCATTGGCACAACGGCCAATGAGGCCAGCAGCATCGGCCAGGCCCCTGCGTCCGGCCAGAACTGGAAGACGCGGCGGCGCATCCGCTGGTCAGCCTAGTCGCCCGGCGTGGCGCCCGCGGCGGCCAGGACCTCGGCGGCGATGACCTCTGCCGCGTCCGGCCGGGCAAGGGTGGCCGAGGCGTGCCCCATCGCGGCCAGCCGGCCGGGATCGGCGAGGAGCGCCCCCACCTCCTGGGCCAGGCGCGGCCCGGTGAGCTCGGCATCCGGGATGACCAGCGCCGCCCCGGCGCTCTCCATATAGCGCGCGTTGGCCGTCTGATGGTCTGCCGCGGCATAGGGGTACGGGATGAGCACCATGGGCCGGCCGTGGGCGGCGATCTCGAAGATCGACCCGCCCGAGCGCGCCACCACCAGGTCCGCAGCGAGCAGGGCCTCTCCGAAGTCGTCGATGTAGCCGCGCAGGTCGTAGTGGGGCCCGGGCGCGGTGAGGTCGGGCAGGTCCCGCGTCCCGGCGGCGTGCAGGACGCGAAAGCCCGCGCCGTCGAAGGCCTCGATCGCCGCTTGGTTGATGGAGCGTGCGCCCTGGGATCCGCCGAAGACCAGGACCACCGGCTCGCCGGGCCCGACGCCAAAGCGCGCGCGCGCGGCGGCAGCATCGGTCGCCGGGGCCGGGACGGGCCGGCCGGTGACCAGGTAGCGGGGGCCGTCGCGACCCGGGAGCGCGAAGGCTAGGCACACGCGGCGCGCCAGCGGCGCCAGCAGCCGGTTGGTCAGCCCCAGGTGGCTGTCGGCCTCCATCAGCACCAGGGGCACGCGCCGGGTCACCGCCGCCAGCCCTACCGGGCCGGCCACGTAGCCGCCGGCGCCCAGCACGGCGGCCGGCTCGAGGCGTCCGATGAGCCGCCGGACCGAGACGACCGCGCCACCGGCCGTGGCCAGGGCCTTCGCCGCCCGCCCGGGATCGCGCCGCGCCAGCTGGGCGGCCTGGATGGTGTGCAGCTCGTAGCCCGCGGCGGGTACGAGCTCACGCTCGGCGCGCTCGCCGCCCACGAAGATCACCCGCGCCCCCTCGGCCCGCAGCGCGTCGGCCACGGCAAGCGCGGGCACGACGTGGCCGGCGGTGCCGCCGGCGCCGACCATGATCAGGGGGCCGTTCACGTATGGGCGACGCTACCCGGCGGAGCGGCGCCGGCCGCCGTCGTCGCGCCTTTGCCGGCGCGCCTGGCGTCGTCGCTCGCGTTCGGCGGGGCTGGCCGCGGGCTGTCCCTCCACCACCTTCAGGCGCCTCGCCCCAGGCCGCGAGATGTTCAGGAGCACTCCGACCGAGGCCAGCATGATGCACAGGTTCGTCGGGGCGTAGGAGATGAAGGGCAGCGGCACGCCGGTCAGCGGCGCCAGGCCGAGCACGACGAAGATGTTGAGGACGCCCTGGCAGAGGATGAGCGAGGTGAGCCCTGAGGCCAGCAGCTTGGGGTATCGGCCGACCGCGCGGCGCGCAGTGCGCAGGCCGGCGTAGGCGATCATCCCGTATAGGCACACGACGCCGCAGATCCCCAGCACCCCGAGCTCCTCGCCGATCACGGCCAGGATGAAGTCGGTCTGGGCCTCGGGTAGGTAGAAGATCTTCTGCACCGACTTGCCCAGGCCCACGCCCAGCAGACCGCCGGAGCCCAGCGCGATCTGGCCCTGCACCGCCTGGTAGCCGGCGCCCGCCGCCGTGGTCGAGGCCCATGGGTGCAGGAATGAGGTGAGGCGCGCCTGCTGGTAGGGCTGGACCAGGACCATGAGCAGGACGCCGACGGCGGCGACGGCGCCCAGCCGGCCGAGGTACCGCATCGGCATGCCGGCTGCGATCATCAGCGCGGCGACGGTGAAGGCGACGACGAGCGCGGTACCCAGGTCCGGCTCGACGACGATGAGCAGGATCGCCGGGCCGACCGCGAGCACGATCGGCGCCACCGCCTGGCGGAAGCTGCGCATGCGCTTGGGGTGATCAGCGAGATAGCGCGCGACGTAGAGCACGAGCGCGAGCTTCATCAGCTCCGAGGGCTGGAACTGGATCGGGCCCAGCGCGAACCAACGGCGGGCCCCGTTGACCACCACCCCGAACCCCGGCACGAGGACGAGGACGAGCAGCGCGAAGGAGCCGAGCAGCAACAGCCGGCAGATCTGGGGCGTGAGCAGGGCCAGCCCTCGGCGCTCGAGCACCAGCATCGCGACGAGCCCGAGCCCACCGAAGGCGAGGTAGCGGATGAACTCGCCCGTGCCGCTGCCGCCGCTCGCGCTGAGCGCGCCCATCGGCGACGAGGCGCTGTAGACCATCACCGCGCCGAAGGCCAGGAGGCACAGGGCAGCGGTCGTGAGGATCCGGTGCTCGAGCGGAGGCGCCACGCGGCGGCTGCTGGTGCGCCTCCGGGATCCGCTCACGCCCGTTGACTCACCCGAGCCCGAGCCCGAGCCCGGACCCGGGCGCCGGCGCGAGGCGGCCGTGCTGCCCACTAGCGCTCACTCCCGTCGATGCGCCGGCACGGGACCACTACAGCTCCTCCACGAGCCGGCGGAAGTGGGCGCCCCGGGCTTCGAAGTTCGGGTACTGGTCGTAGCTGGCACACGCCGGCGAGAGCAGGACGACCTCGCCGGGGGTGGCGGCCGCGGCGGCGGCGGCGAGGGCGACGGCCAGCTCGCCCTCCTGGTGCAGAGGGACGTCGGACGGCGCGAGGGCCTGCTCGAGCTCCGCGGCCGCCTCACCGATGAGGTACACCGCGCGGCAGCGCTCGGCCACCACGGGAGCCAGCGGAGAGAAGTCCTGGCTCTTGCCCAGGCCGCCGGCGATGAGATGGACACCGCGGGGATAGCTGCGCAGGGCGACGAGGGTGCTGGCGACGTTGGTCGCCTTGGAGTCGTTGACGAAGGCGACGTCGCCCCGGGTGGCGACCAGCTCGAGGCGGTGGGCCACGCCCGGGAAGGTGCGCAGGCCGGCGACGACGGCGTCGCGCTCGACGCCGCGGGCCAGGCAGGCAGCGGCGACCGCCATCGCGTTGGCGCGATTGTGCGCCCCGGGCAGCGAGATCTCGGTCACGTCGATGAGCGGGTCGTCGTCCCACCACAGGTAGCCGGCGCGCTCCGAGAGCTCAGCCCCGGACCCGCCGAAGGGCACCCGGCGGGCGCAGCCGCCGAGATCCTCCACCGCGAGGTCGAGCGGAGCGACGGCGATGTCGTCGTTGCCCTGGTTGACGAAGATCCTCAGCTTGGCGGCGACGTACTCGGCGAACGTCCCGTGGCGATCGAGGTGGTCAGGCTCGAGGTTGAGCAGCACCGCGGCCTCGGGAGAGAAGGCGACGGTGTCCTCGAGCTGAAACGACGAGGCCTCGCAGACGATCGTCGCCGCGCCCGGGACGGTGTCGATCAGTGAGCTCAGAGCCGTCCCGACGTTGCCGGCGACCGCCACGGGCAGGGCGGCCTCGCGATGCACGTGGCCGATCCACTCGGTGGTCGTCGTCTTGCCATTGGTCCCGGTCACCGCGATGAACTCGTTCTGAAGCAGCCGCCAGGCGAGCTCCAGCTCGCCGAGGACGGGGACGCCACGACCTCGGGCCGCCGCCACGACGGGGGCGTTTTGAGGGACACCGGGGCTCTTGATGAGCGTCCCGGCGCGGGCGGCAAGGGCGTCGCCTGACGCATCCAGATGGACTTCGACGCCCGCCCCCGAAAGCCTTTGTGCGGCACGATCCAGTGCGGGGGTGCCGAGCGCGCCCGCATCACAGCCGATCACCTCCTCTCCGCGGGCACGCAGCGCCAGGGCCGCGGCCACCCCCGAGCGAGCCAGGCCGACGACCAGATAGGGCCCTCCGGGGAGCGGTGGCCGCCGCTTGGGGGCGCCGGCGGGCATCTCGAGGCCTAGCGTCCCACTCGGCACTACCCGTGGCTGAGCTGGTAGAGCACGAAGCCGATGGCCCCGAACGCCGACGCGACGATCCAGAAACGCAGGATGATCTTGGTTTCGGACCACGCCAGGAGCTCGAAATGGTGGTGGATGGGTGCCATCAGGAACACCCGCTTGCGGAACACCTGAAACGAGAAGACCTGGATCACCACCGAGAGAACCTCGAGGACGAAGATGCCGCCGAGGAGGATGAGCAGCGTCTCGGTGTTGGTCATCACCGCCAGGCCGGCGATGGCGCCGCCTAACCCCAACGAGCCGGTGTCGCCCATGAAGATGCTCGCGGGGAAGCTGTTGAACCACAAGAAGCCGATGCACGCCCCGACGAGGCATCCGGACAGGATCGCCAGGTCACGTCCATGGGTGATGAACGTGATCCCGATGTAGGCGAGCACGACGATCGCGGCGCACCCGGCGGCCAGCCCGTCCAGGCCATCGGTGAAGTTGACGGCGGTGGTGGTCCCGGCGACGACGAGATAGATGAACAGGGGGAAGAGCGGCCCGAGGTCAACTGAGGCATCGATGGGCCTGAGGCGGATCGTCGGCCCGATGTTCGCCTTCTGGGTGGTGATCCACCACAGGGCGAGGGAGATGGCGATGGTGACCGCGAGCTTGGTCCGGGCGCGCAGCCCGAGTGACCGGCGCTTGACGATCTTGGTGTAGTCGTCGGCGAAGCCGAGCAGCGCGCAGGAGATCGCGGCGAAGAACACCCCGAGGGACTGCCAGTCGCGCTTGGAGAGCAGCAGGTAGGGGATCGTGATCGCCAGGAAGATGATGATGCCGCCCATCGTCGGCGTCCCCGCCTTGGTCTGGTGGCCCTGGGGCCCCTCCTCACGGATGTTCTGCCCGAACTCGCGGTTACGCAGGAAGTCGATGAACTTCGGGCTCAGGAACAGGCAGATCAGCAATGAGGCGGTGCCGGCGATCAGCACCCTCCCGGATGTGCCCGTCACGCGTCGTCGTCCCTGGCGCCCAGCGCCCGGCAGACGAGCTCCAGCCCCACCCCGCGAGAGGCCTTGACCAGTACCACGTCACCGGGGGCCAGGAGGTCCGGGACCACCGCCGCGGCCTCCCGTGCGTCGGTCACCGAGTGAGTCTCCCCGTCGAAGCGCTCCGCGATCGACGCCGCCAGCGGCCCGACCGTGACCAGCACGTCGACCCCCGCGGCCGCGGCTTGCTCGCCCAGCCGGGTGTGGTAATCCCGCTCGGTGGGGCCGAGCTCGAGCATGTCCCCCAGCACGGCGACGCGCCGGGGGCTGTGAGTAGCGGCGGCGGTGGCCTTGAGGTCGTCGAGGGCGGCGCGCATTGAGACTGGATTGGCGTTGTAGCAGTCGTCGATGACTGTTACCTGTCTCGGCGTTATGTAGCGCTGGCCCCGCCCCTGTGTGAGCGCCAGCTCCACCCGGCCGTCCGGGGTGACCCCGACCGCGCGCGCCGCCGCCACCGCGGGGAGCAGGTTGGCGCGCAGATGTGCCTGCGTGAACGGCACTTCCAGAGCGATGTTCCTGCCCTGCGCGTCGATGGTCACGCGGTCGCCCGCCGTGTTCTCGTGATCGGCAAATCGCACGTCGCCCCGGGCGCCGAACGTCACAATCGTCACGTCGTCGCGCAGATGGGGCTCGAGCAACGCCTCGCCGGCGGGGATCACCGCGGTCCCGCCGGCCGACAACCCCGCGATCACCTCGGCCTTTGCCGCCGCGATCGCCTCGATGCTGCCCATCAGCTCCAGGTGCACCGGCCCGATGCTCACGATCACCGCCACGTCGGGCTCGGCGATCCGCGCCAGCTCGGCGATCTGACCCACGCCGCGCATCCCCATCTCCAGCACCAGGACCTCCGTGCCCGCCGGCGCGCTGAGGATCTCCAGCGGCATCCCGATCTCGGTGTTGAAGTTCGCGCGCGAGGCGAACGTCCTGCGGTGCGGGGTGAGGAGCGCCAGCAGCAGGTCCTTGGTGGAGGTCTTCCCCGTCGAACCCGTGACCCCGATCACCTGTGCGCCCAGCTCCCGGCGCCAGGCCGTGGCCAGGCCCTGCAGGGCCGCCAGCGGGTCCTCGGTGGCCAGGACGACGCCATCGCCCGGCGCGTGTGCGAGCGCCTCCGCGTGCAGGGGCGTGGTGAGCACCCCCCACGCGCCGGCCTGCAGCGCCGCGGCCGCGAACTCTCCCCCGTCGACGCTCTGGCCCGGCAGGCCGACGAACAACGTGCCGGGGCCGGCCAGTCGCGAGTCGATGGTGACGGCGTCGGGGCCGCCGGGCGCCCGGTCACGCCGCCCGCCGACCGTCCGCGCGCCGGCCCCCTCGGCCGCCGCCTGCAGGTTCCACGTTCGCATTCGCTCGCTCTCTTGTACTACACGACGCGGCGCGCGCTCGTTCGCGAGGCTCGGACGGTGGGCGGGCGGGCGCGTGACCAGCCCGACTCACCGATTTTCTATAGAGTCGCGCTGGTGCCGACATGCTTGGTCACCGGGGGCGCGGGGTTTCTGGGATCGCACTTGTGCGAGGAGTTGCTGCGTCGTGGGCACCGGGTGATCTGCGTCGACAACCTGGAGACCGGGTCGCTGACCAACATCGCGCACATCCGCTCGGCTGACTTCGTGCATCTGAACCTGAACATCATCGAGCCCTACTACGTCCAGGAGCCGATTGACTTCGTCTATCACCTCGCCTCCCCGGCCTCCCCCATCGACTACCTGCGCCTCCCGCTGCACACGCTGAAGGTCGGCTCCTACGGCACCCATCACACCCTCGGGCTGGCCAAGAAGCATCGCGCCCGGTTCTTGACCGCGTCGACCAGCGAGGTGTATGGCGACCCGCAGGTCCACCCCCAGCCCGAGACCTACTGGGGGCACGTGAACCCGATCGGCCCCCGTGGCGTCTATGACGAAGCCAAGCGCTACGCCGAAGCGCTGACCATGGCCTACCACCGCCAGCAGGGCGTCGACACCGCGATCATCCGCATCTTCAACACCTACGGCCCCCGCATGCGTCCGCACGACGGGCGCGCCATCCCCACCTTCCTGCGCCAAGCGCTCCAGGACCGTCCCATCACCATCTTCGGGGACGGCTCGCAAACCCGGTCGTTCACCTACGTCGACGATCTCATCCGCGGCATGATCGCCCTGGCCGAGTCGGGCTACCACAACCCTGTCAACGTCGGCAACCCCAACGAGTTCACTCTGCTCGAGCTCGCCCACGCCGTCCTCGAGATCACCGGCTCGGGCTCAGAGATCGTCTACGAAGCGCTCCCCACCGACGACCCCCAGGTCCGGCAGCCCGACATCACCCTGGCCCAGAAGGTGCTGGACTGGACTCCCGAGGTCCAGTTGCGCGACGGCCTTCAGAAGACCATCGATCAGGCCGGCCGCGACAGCCTGATCGGCGAGCCGTACTGAGCACCGCTCAGATCGGCCGGCCGTCCTGAGCGCCGCTCAGCGTGAGCCCGCCAGGACGCGCTGGACACTCTCGCGCACGACGGTGACGTCGTCGAACGCGATCTTCCGGCCGCCCTCGAACTCCTGGCCCTGCTCGTGGCCCTTGCCGGCGACCACCACGACGTCCCCCGGCTCGGCGGTGGCGATGGCGCGATCGATGGCCACCCGGCGGTCGACCTCGTGCTCGACGTCGTCGCCGCTGCCCACGAGGATCTCCTCGATGATCGTCTCGGGATCCTCGGAGCGCGGGTTGTCCGAGGTGACGATCACACGGTCGGCGAGGCGGGCGGCGATCTCCCCCATGAGCGGGCGCTTGCCGCGGTCGCGGTCCCCACCGCACCCGAACACCACGTGCAGCCGCCCGGTGGTGAGCGCCCGCGCCGCCCGCAGCACGTTCTCCAGGGAGTCCGGGGTGTGGGCGTAGTCGACGAGCACGGCGTAGTCCTGGCCCTCGGCCACCGATTGAAAGCGACCCGGTACCTGCCCGGCCGCGGCGATCGCGTCGATCGCGGTCCTGGCGTCCACGCCCAGCGCCCGGGCCGTGGCGAAGGCGCCCAGGACGTTGGAGACGTTGAAGCGGCCGGTGAGCGGTGAAGCGAGCTCGTACACCCCGTCCGGGGCGGTCACCGTGAACCGCGAGCCGTCAAGGCCGGTCTGCACCGCGCCGGCGCGATAGGTGGCGTCGTGCTCGAGCGCAAAGGTGATCGCCTGAGCGGGGGCCAATTCAGCGGCGAGCCGCGCCCCATAGGGATCATCGACGTTGACCACCGCGTGTGCCGGGGCCAGGTCGGTGAAGAGCAGGCGCTTGGCCCCGTAGTACTGCTCCATCGTCTCGTGGAAGTCGAGATGGTCCTGGGTGAGGTTGGTGAAGATCGCGGCGGCGAAGTGGAT
>DASXCN010000021.1:0-10398 GCA_036491155.1 Solirubrobacteraceae bacterium
CTCTCAGACCCCGACGGGAATGACCTCGAGCTCGCCTGGGACCGCCCGTTCGACCAGTGGCCACGCTACGGCGCCGACGAGGCCCCGGCGATCGACGCGCCGCTCGATCTCGACGAGCTGCTGGCGGCAGCGCCCGTCGCATCCTGAAACGCACCCTGATCGGCTGATTTGATCAGGTCCTCGCAGGGGCGCGAGGATTCGTCGTACGTGCGTCCAGCATTGGGGGCGCTAGACGGTGGCAACACCGCCGCCGGTCGAAACGGGCTTACACAGAGCCGACAGCGGGCGTCCTTCTGGTCACCGCGGCGGCGCACTCCACGGAAGGTCAGTGCCGATGTCGCAGGGTCCGCAACTCGTAGTGCCGGAGGAGACTCCGCCCACCCCGCTTCGGCCGGCGCGCAAGCGCGTGTCCTCACGGCGGCGCAAGGCGGACACTTCGCGCCCCGGGCGGCTTCGGGTCAACCGGCGCGACGTCCCCGAGGGCGAGTACGTCGGGGGTTGGCTGTGCCCCACCAAGATCGATCTGGTTCGCCTCGTCGACATGAGCCCGGCGGTCCGCCGCGCGCGGCTGCTCGCCGGCGCGTTCTGCGGCCTCGGCGTCCTGGTCATGGTGCCGTGGATCGGCTGGTGGCCTCTGGCTGTGTTTGGGCTGGCGCCCGTGCCGTTGCTCGGACTGGACCGCCTTCTGGCGCGCGCCGAGCACCCCGAACGCTTGATCGCGGGCTCGCTGTGCCTGCACGCGACGCTCATCCTCGTCGGCGCGGGAATCAGCGGCGGACTGCATAGCCCCCTGCTGCCCTGGGTGGCCATCCCGGTGCTGACCGCCGCCGCCCGCTTCCGCCTGCCGGTGTTCCTGGTCGGCACGCTGCTGGCCACGATCGGGCTCATCATCGTGGCCGTCGCGGGCTCGCCGCACGGCTTGGAGCACAACCCGACCGCGCTGATCGGTGTCATCGTGGTGCTGGGTGCACTCGTGGTCGCTCAGCAGCCGGTGCTCAACGCCGAGTTGCGCTGGCGCCGCGACGCGGTGCTGGACCCGCTGACCGGGCTGCTCAACCGCCAGGGCCTGCAGGGCCGTTTCCGCGAGGTGGCCGAGCAGGCGCGGCTGACTGACGCCCCGGTGTCGCTGGTGATGTGCGATCTCGACGGGTTCAAGGGCCTCAACGACGAGTACGGTCACGCCTGCGGCGACGCCGTGCTGAAGGACATCGCCTACGTGCTGCGCAAGGAGCTGCGCTCATTCGAGCTGCTGTACCGGGTCGGAGGTGAGGAGTTGCTGCTGGTCCTGCCGGGTGCGGGTCTGCGCCCGGGATGCGACGTCGCCGAGCACGTCCGCGCCACCATCGAGGGCAGCAAGCCGGCGGGTCTGACGGTGACCGCGTCAGTGGGGGTGTGCAGCGCGGTCGGCGAGGAGATCGAGTTCGGTCCGATGTTCGAGGCCGCAGACCGCGCGCTCTACGAGGCCAAGCGCAGCGGACGCAACCGCGTCGCGTACGTGCCGGCGCTGGGCAGCGAGCGGGCGCTGCTGGCAGCCGAGGTCGCGCCGTTCGGCGCCTGAGGCGCCGTCACTGCGCCAACAGCCCCGCGCCGCCCGCGGAGTCGAGCGCGCCGAACAGGGTCCCGAGGAGCAGGTTGCGCAGGTCCTGGCGGCTGTAGTCCTGGTGCTGCACCCAATCGGTGCAGGCGCCGTCCATGTACCACAGCCACGCGCGTACGGCCGCCCGGACCTGTCCCGGGTAGGACCGGCCCGCGGCGATGCCCTCCACGATCCGCGCCGAGGTGGCGTCGCGCACCTGGTCGATGAGCGTGCGGACCTCGGCGTGGCTGGTGGCGCCCTGGATGAGCTTGGTGTAGGCGAGCTGGTTGCGCTCGATCCAACCCAGGTAGGCGTCCAGACTGGCGCTGAGGGCGTCGATCGGCGCAAGGGTCAGATCGGGCTCGGTGAGCCGGCGCAGGTGCTCGGCCGCCGTCGCCAGCGTGGCCGCGAAGTACTCCTGCTTGCTGGGGAAGTAGTGGTAGAGCAACGCCTTGGAGATGCCGGCCTCCCGCGCGATCCGGGCCATCGACAGCTCCTCGTAGGAGTGCTGGGCAAACAGCTCGCGCCCCAGATCGAGCAGGCGCCGGCGGCGCTCGTCGACGTCCAAGCGGGTGTAGGCGGGCTGGCTCACCGCCGACATGCTACTCCTGTTGACCGCCGGTTGACAGGGTTATGAGGAGTCGCGCCACCACATCGTCGAGCCGTCGGGCGCGTCCTCGCTGCAGGCGAGCCCGGCGGCCGACAGCTTGGCCAGTTCGGCGCGGAACGTGTGGTACGGGATCAGGCCGGCCCGCGTCAGGGCCGGGTAGCCCACGCGGTCGTAGAGGTCAGACGTGGTCGTCGGCTCAGTCGTCAGAGCATCAAGCAGCACGGAGGCTCGTGACACAACGCCGTGAGCGTAGCGTCGGGCGGCGCGCGGCCGCGTCGCTCAGAACGCGACGATGTCGTCAGGGTCGATGCCGAAGGCCAGCGCGAACTCGTCGCATTGGCGCTTGGGGTCCTGCTCGGCGCTGGCGTAGAGCCACAGGCCCTGATCGGACAGCTTGGTCTCGTGCTGGAGGAAGTACCGCTCGCCGGAGCTCAACTCGACCGCGGCATAGCTCAGCAGCTCGCGTTTGCCGTGCTGGCCCTGGGTGAAGATGATCTCGTAACGCTGCGCGAACTCGGCCGGGGCGATCCGGATGAACGCGATCTCCTTGAACGCGCCGTCGAGCTCCTTCTCGTTTTTCTGACGCCAGTCGCGCATTGCGTTCCTCGGGCCCCCGAGTACCCGGGTCGTGCCGTGCCGATGCATCACATTTTGCTCGATAATCGTGGCTCGATGCTGCGCGGCTTGACGCCATGGTGTCAGTTTGGGACGCTGCGGCGGTCCTGGACGGCCGATGGAGGCGACCGAAACGGCCGCGCAGAGGCTGCCTCGACGCCAGGTTGATGGCTCGCTCAGACCGCGCATTCCGGCTGGAGGAGAGGTTCGAGCGCGACGGCGCCCTCCGGCTGATGTTGATCGGAGAGTTGGACGTCGCGGTGATCGATCACCTCTCAACGCGCCTGCGCGAGCTGCGAAAGGGCGGGTACCCCGTCCGCCTCGATCTGTCGCAGCTCTCTTTCATCGACTCGAGCGGCATCCAGGAGATCATCCGCGAGATCTCCGAGGCCCGGCACGCACGATGGCCGCTGGAGGTGGACGGTCCGATGACCGAGCAGGTGGCCCGCACCGTGGATCTCGTCGGAGCTCGCCCGTTTCTCTGGCCAGAGGAGGGTTAGCCATCGCCGTGGGCGGTTATCCGTTGGGGTGTGCGTGTTCCAATCCTCGGAGAGCTGCGATCCCTGGTGGAGCGGCATGACGCCGACGTACGGCGGCTGGTGATCCAGGCCGTGCGGTCGGGCGCTCGCACACAGGACATCGCCGAGGCGGTCGGGGTGAGCCGTTCGACGCTGTGGCGGCGTTACCGCGCCGAGATCCTGCGCGGCGACGCCGCCGGCGACTGACCCCGGCGCCGCAGGCCAGCCGGGACCGACCCCGCGCTACAGGCCGCCCGCGACACGGATCACCGCGCCCGTGGTGTAGGCGGCCGCCGGGCTCATCAGCCACATGATCGCCGGCGTGATCTCGTCGGCCTGGGCTGCCCGCCCCAACGGGATCCGCGCGGCGGCGGTGCGGATGCGATCGGGCCTGCCGGCGGCGGCGTGGATCTCGGTGTCGACGAGCCCGGGCGCCACGGCGTTGACGCGGATGCCCTGGGCGGCCAGCTCCTTGGCCAGTCCGACGGTCAGCGCCTCCACCCCCGCCTTGGCCGCCGCGTAGTGGACGTACTCGTGGGGAGAGCCGAGCGTGGCCGCCGCCGACGAGATGTGGACGATGGTCCCGCCCGCACCGCCGCGCGCCGTCGACATCACCTGGGCGGCCCGGCGCGAGCACAGCACGGCGCCTACCAGGTTGACGTCGATCACGCGCCGGATGGCCTGCACCGGAGTGTCGGCGAGATCGCCGATGTGGGCGGTGAGCCCCGCGTTGGCGACAAGGCCGGCCACGGGCCCCAGCTCGGCCGCCGACGCGAACAGCCGCTCGACGTCCTCGTGGAGGCTGACGTCGGCCCGCACGGCCACGCAGCGCGCACCGGAGGCCGTGGCCTCCGCCACCACCTGTTGCGCCGCCGCCCCGTCGGAGCGGTAGGCGAGCGCTATGTCGTAGCCATCCGCGGCCAGCGCCCGCACCGTCGCGGCGCCGATGCCCCGGCTACCGCCGGTGACGACGATCGCCGGTCGCACACTCACCATCCGGCCATGCTGCCAGAGCGGCGGTCAGGTATCGCAACGGCCCGCGAAACCCCTCAGATTGGGCGGCTCGTGGATTGTCAGAACATCGATCCGGGTATCCGTCGGCGGACGGCGGTGATGAAGGTAAAACGATGAACCTGCCCCCCGACGACGTCGGCGCTGAGATCGAGGCATATGCCGCGTACCTCAATGCGCCACGCGGGATTCTCGACAGTGACGAGCAGGTCCTCTTCGACCAGGACCTCCTCAAGGCGCGGGCTGCGATGGAGCGGGCCTGGCTCGAGGCCAAGCCCGTCCGGGAGCGTCAGTAGTCCGCGTCCGCGAGCGCCGGTAGCCCGTCAGGCGACGAGCGCGGGCCGTCGGTAGTCGGCGATGTCGTTGAGCCGCGGTCCTGCGGCCTCCAACTCGCCGGGCATCCCGAGGTAGAAGCCCTGGCCGTAGCCGCAGCCGAGGTGGCGCAGGGCGCCCAGTTGGCCGGTGTGCTCGATCCCTTCGGCCACCACGCCCAGGTTCAGGTCTCCGGCGAGCTCCAGGATCATCCGCACGAACGGCCGGTCGAGCCCGCCCTCGTCGACCGCGTCGACAAACGGCCTGCCGATCTTCAGCCAGTCGATGGGCAGCGAGCGCAGGTGACTCAGGGACGAGTAGCCGGTGCCGAAGTCATCCAGGGCCAATTGCACGCCCAGCGTCCGCACGTCGTTCAGGATGGCGATGCTCTTCTCCGGGTCGCGCAGGACGACGCCCTCGGTGATCTCCAGCACGAGCCGGTCCGGGCGCAGGCCGGTGCGGTCCAGCACGCCGGCGACACCGGCGAGGAAATGCGGGTCGCGCAGCTCGACCGGCGAGAGGTTGACGTGGATGGCCGGCGCCGAATCGCCGCCGTGGGCAGGCCAGCGCTGGGCCTCGCGGCAGGCGCGCTCGAGGATCGAGCGTCCCAGCGGAACGATCACGCCCATCTCCTCGGCGACGGGGATGAAGGAGCCGGGGTTCACGCAGCCGCGGGGACCGTCCAGCCAGCGGACCAACGCCTCGCAGGCGGTGACCTGCCCGGTCTCGAGCTCGACGATCGGCTGATAGTGCACGTCGAAGGACTCCTCGCGCACCGCCTCGCGCAGACGCTGCTTGAGGCCATGGCGCTTGAGCACCGGGACCTCCATCCCAGATTCGAACAGCTCCCAGCCGCGCTTGGAGGCCTGCTTGGCGCGGTACATGGCCACGTCGGCGTTGCGGATGAGCTCCTCGGGGGAGACCGCCCCGCCGGGCCCCGCCGCGCCCGTGGCGATGCCGGCGCTGGCGCGGACCGTGAGGGTCTGCCCGCCGACGGCGAAGCGCTCGGCCAGCCGCCGGTTGATGCGCTCGGCGATCTGGATGGCCTCGTCCTGGGAGGCGGTCCGCTCGAGCATGATCGCGAACTCGTCGCCGCCCAGCCGGGCCAGCGTGTCCGACGGCCGAACGCAGTCGCGTAGCCGGTGACTGATGGCGACGAGCAGCTCGTCGCCCGCGGCATGGCCCAGGGTGTCGTTGATCGTCTTGAAGTCATTGATGTCGATGAAGATCACCGACACGGTCTCGGGATCGCGCTCGAGCGCCTTGGACACCCGCTCGGCGAACAGCAGACGGTTGGCCAGGTCGGTCAGGGGGTCGTGGGAGGCCTGGTGCTCCAGTTCGCGCTGGAGCTCCTTCATCCGCCACACGGTGTGCCCAAGGCGGTCGTTCTCGAGTGCGACGCTGGTGTTGTTGGCCAGCGTCTCGAACAGCTTCACGTCATCGGCAGTGAACCGGTCGACTCGACCGGATGGGTTGCCGATCATCACTGCGCCCATGCAGTTGCGCTCCCCCGCCAGGACGGCGAACATGCCGCGGTACAGGTCGCGCTCGGCCAGGTAGTCGGCCAGGGGGCCGTCGGCGATCTCGCTGGTGGCGCAGGCGCCCGGGCCGTGGCCGCCGATGAGCGTCCGCAGCTCTGAGACGATCGCGGGCTCCAGGCCCTCGAGCGCGGTGCCCGCGCCGTTGGCGCGGACGGTGGTCCGCAGCGCGTCGTTGCCGTCGGGGGAAAAGAAGATGATCTCGGCCACCTCGGCGCGGAAGGCGTCGAGCGCCTGGGCAAGCAGCCCCTCCAGCGCGGACCCGATCTCCGGGGTGCGCGACAGTGCCCGCGCGGCCTCGTAGAGGAACTCCAGCCGTCCGTGGCGCTGGTGCTCGGTGACGTAGGCCTGGAAGGTGAGGTACATACCGACCACCGGGACGGCCATGAGGATCGCCGCGCGCCAGTCGTTGTCGACGATGGTGGCGGCGCACAGGCCGATGCTGGTGTTGACCGCGGCGACGGCCAGGTCGGTGCGCAGGGAGTCGGCGATCTGCGCGAAGCTGAGCCGGCTGTCCGACAGCGACACGGCGGTGGAGATGAGCAGCACGGCCGCGATCGAGGTGGAGGCGGCGGCCAGCGCCGCGGCCGCCCACACTGTGGGATCAATCTGCGTCGCCGAGCCGGCGACGGCGTGGAAGACGAGCACCGCGATGCAGTTGCCCAGCAGGAACTGCCCGAAGTTGAACGCCAGGCGGATGGGGGGTAGGCGGCGGTGCACGCCGAGGACGAGCAGGCGGCCGATCACGCCGGCCAGGATCACGTCGTGGCCGGACGCGAACACCAGGCCGAACACCAGCGGGATCTCGCCCAGGGACATCGAATGCGCGCTGCGCCGGAAGTGCACGTGGACGACGAAGCGCTCGGCGGCGGCGAAGGCGACGAGCAGGATCCAGATCGAGACCTGCATCGACGGCACCACCGGGCGGGTGGTGACCGCACCGGAGCGCAACAGGACGACGCCCGCCGCCACCAGCCCGGCGCTGAGCAGCCAGATGCCGACCTCACCGCGCGACATCCGTGCCGCGCGCGTGAGGGGTCTGAGGTTGGCGTGCATGGTGGAGAGGGTCTTGGTGCGTATCTGGGAGAGCGTCTTGGTGGGGCTGATCGCGCTCATGGCTAGCCGAAGATCGTGGTCCAGCCCACGGTGCTCCAGCTGGCCGCGGTCGGATCGACGCCGCCGGCGCCGCCGCCACCGCCGTCGCCGCCGCCGTCGTCACCGGTGCCCGTCGAGCAGTCCACGCAGCTCCAGCTGGCGGCGCTCCAGCTGGCGGCGAGCGGGTCGGCCGCCGTGCTCCAGCTACCCGCGCTCCAGCTGGCGGCGTTGTAGTCGATGCTGCCGGTATCGGGGTCGATGAGGGTGTTGGGGGTGAGGTCCTGGTCTGAGGTGAGCTGGTCCGAGCCGGCCCAGTCGGCGGCCGTCGCGTTGACCTCGGCGGCACCGCCCGACAGCTGCGTGGCGGTGTTGACCAGGGCGCCCTTGACCATGTCCGGCGTCCAGTCGGGGTGGGCGGCGATGAGGTCGGCCGCCACCCCGGCGACGATCGGGGCGGCCAGCGACGTGCCGCTGACCTGGAAGTAGGAACCGTCGATCACGCACGTGGGGCAGAGGCTGGCGAAGTCCGAGTTGGGAGCCAGCGTGGAGATGATGTGCGCGCCGGGCGCGACCACGTCGGGCTTGGAGAAGCCGTCCTGGGTGGTGCCCTGGCTTGACCAGTCGGCCACGACGTCGTCGGAGTTGTCCGCGGTGGCCTGGTCATCGACGGCACCGACGGTGATGACATAGGGGTCGTTGCCGGGGGCGTAGGAGACGGCGTCCGACGCCGTGCCCATGTTGCCGGCGGCGGCCACCACGGTGATGCCGTCGAACCACGCCTGCTCGGCCGCGGCGTCCAGCGGGTCGGTCTTGTAGGACTCGGCCTCCGTGGAGCGGAACGACATATTGATGACGCGGATGTTGTAGTCGTCCTTATGGTCGACGGCGAACTGCAGGCCGTAGAGCGCATCCAGCGTCGTGGCCTGGCCGTCGTCGTTGGCGACCTTGATGGAGATGAGATTGGCGTTGGGGGCGCTGCCCGCGTAGTCGTCGGCCAGCGGGTCGCCCCAGTCGCGCACATGCCCGTTGCCGGCGACCAGGCCCGCGACCGCGGTGCCGTGGCCGTAGGTGTCGGCAGCGGTGGACGCGTTGGGGTCGACGACCGCCGAGGCCACCACCCGCGAGGCGGAGTTCCAGTGCGAGGCCCGGAAGTCGGGGACGTTGCCGGTGATGCCGGTGTCGATCACCGCAACCCCGACGCCGCGGCCGGAGCTGCGCCGCCACAGCCCGGTGGCGTGCACCGACTGGTCATACGTCGTCGACAGCTGCCACGGGGCGGGCGTTCCGCGCCACCACGTCTGCTTCAGGACGGAGTTGAGCGACACCGCGTGGACCCGGGGGCTGTGAGCCAGCGTCCGCGCCTGGGAGGCGGTGAGGGTCGCCGACAGGCCGTTGATGATCTGCAGGCCGGGTCCGGGGCGCCCGCCCACGAAGCGGACGAGGCTGCGGCCGGCGCCAAGGCTCACGCCGCGCTTGAGCTGGATGATCGCGACGACGCGGCGGTTGGGGCTGGTGGCCGCCAGGTGCGCCAGCGACGGGGAAAGAGCGGCGGGGGCGCTGACACCACCACTCGCACCGGCGACGGGGGCAAAGCCGCCGGTGCGCGCAGCGGTGGGGCGCAAGCGCGGAGAGAGACCGAAGAAGAGCACCCAGACCAGGCCGACCATCCCGACAAGGACCACGACGGACAGACGGATATGAGCGGGCAGGCGCAGACGCCCATGGATGATCGAGGCCATCATGGTTCTCCTCGGTTGCGCTCTCCAGATGGAGAGAAGGTGACTGACATCGCCGGCAACCGAGCTATCTCGACCATCGCTGGCTGAGACCTCTGGCTTTGCGTCCCTGCCTTACGACAGGTTTGCCATTGGACCGATGACCGGGTCGTCGGCCTGAGCCGGAAAAAGCTTTAGCCCCTGACGGCAAGATGCGTAGAAACTACTGAGGAGCTTTGGCAGATTTAAACAGGAAACACCAGCTATTGGCGACTTCTGCGGGCTCTGAGCATCTGGACGCCTGGTCGAGGGCGCCTAAGGCCCGGGCCGGCCCCAGGTAAGGCCCGCGCGCCTTAAGTGCGCTGCGAATTGCCGATGTGTCCGGTCGAGGCTTAGTCGATCGTTGAGGACAGACCAAACGCCTCACCGACACGAAACCGGCAAGGAGTCACCATGGCACGCACAATCACCACCCTCGCCCAGCGCATCCGCCGCAGCCTCGCCGAAATGGATTACGCCAGCCGTCGGGTCTTCGAGATCAGGACCGGAGTGCCCGCCGTGCGCCTCGACGATGCGCGCGACAAGGCGCTGATCGCCGAGCTCGAGGCCCACTTCCGGATGTAGAGGTGAGCGAATCGGCCCTGTGAAGAGTTGTGGCGAGGCCGCGAGCGTCGTTTTGTTGAACGCTCAGAGCGCACGCCGTCCAAGCCGGCGGTGTGTGCTCTGAGGTGTCAATACTGCGGAGACCGGAGACCGGAGACCGGAGAACGGAGAGCCGAGACCTACTCAGCCCAGCGCGTCGAGCGCCTGCGCCAAATCGGCCCACAGGTCCTCGACGTCCTCCAGCCCCACGCTGAGGCGCAAGAGCCCCGGCGGGATGCGATCGCCCTCCCACCGGGCGCGCGCCTCCAGCGTGGACGCCACTCCGCCGAGGCTGGTGGCGTTCTCGATCAGCTGCAGGGCGCACTCGACCGCCAACGCCTGCTCGGCATCAGCGACGTCGAAGGACAGCAGGGGCCCGAAGGCGCTGACGTAGCGGGCGGCCACGGAGTTGTCGAGCCCCGGATAGCGGACCGTCTGCACCGCTGGGTGCTCCCGGAGCCGGCGCGCCAGGTCGATCGCCGTGTCCGAGCTGCGCTGGACCCGGACGCCCAGGGTCTTGAGCCCACGCAGCAACAGCCACGCCGGATCGGGGGCGGCGACGATGCCAGTGGCACCGCGGAAGGTCGCCAGGCGCTTGTGATCCTCGACGCGCGCGCAGCTGACAACCCCCAGCAGCGCGTCGTGGTGGCCGGCCAGGATCTTGGACGCGCTGTGCATGACGAAGTCGGCGCCGTGCTCGAGGGGGCGCAGCAGCAGCGGGCTGAGCACGGTGTTGTCGACGGCCACCTTGGCGCCGGCGTCGTGG
>DASXCN010000022.1:0-7124 GCA_036491155.1 Solirubrobacteraceae bacterium
CCAGTTCTTCGGCGAGGGCGGCGGCCGCGAGGCGCAGGACTCCGAGTTCCTGGGCGGGCTCGAGCACCGGCTGGGGATCAAGAAGGGCTACAGCGTCTTCAACGACCTGCGCCAGAACCTCAACGCCGGCAGCCCGACCACCGTGGACGGCACCTTCAACTACGACCACACGCCGACGAAGCCGGGCGCGCCCGGAAGCGTCGTGCTCGATTCGGGGAGCTTTGACGCCGCCCCGGCGGTGTCGGCGTCCGCGGCGGCCAAGTTCGGCCGCCTCGAGCCGCGGCCGCACGCCTCCAACGAACTGATGGTCGAGGGCAAGTACTCCACCACCGGGCACCCGCTGCTGGTCGGCGGCCCGCAGGTGGGCTACTTCTACCCCGGCCTCACCTACGAGATAGACATGCACGCCCCCGGCCTGGACTGGCGCGGCGCGACGTCGGCACCGTTCCCGGGCTACATGCTCATCGGGCGCGGCCCCGACTTCGCCACCACGCTGACCTCGGCATCGGGCGACGTCGTCGACGAGTACGCCGAGACGCTGTGCGGCCACAGCCGGACCAAGTACCTGTACAAGGGCAAGTGCCGCTCGATGGAGGACTTCGACGCCGGCACGCTCGCGGGCAAGACGGTGGCCTTCAAGATGACGGTCCACGGCCCCGTGGTCGGCTACGCCCGAGTGCATGGCCGTCTGGTGGCCATCTCGAGCAAGCGCTCGAGCTACGGCAAAGACGTCCTGGACCTGCTGTTCAATCGCCGCCTCTCTGACGGCCAGGTGCACAGCCCGCAGTCGTTCCTCAAGGCCGCCGCGCTGACGCCGCAGACGTTCAACTCGTTCTACATCGACGACAAGCACGTCGCGGAGATCACCACCGGGCTGCTCCCGCTCCGGCCCAAGGGGACGGATGCGAGCCTGCCGACGATCGGCACCGGCGCGTTCGAGTGGCGCGGGTTTGCCCCGGACAGCGTGCACCCCCAGGGTGTGGATCCCCTGCACACGCCGGTCAAGGGGACGATGACCAACTGGAACAACGTCGCCGCCCACGGCTTCGGCGCCGCCGACGACGCCTGGAACGCCAACGGCAGCTCGGCGCGCGTCGATCTGCTCAACTACAACCTCGCGCGCCTGCGCAAGCAGGGCAAGTGGTCACTGGCGACCGTGACCTCGGCGATGAACGCCTCGGCCACGCAGGACGTCCGCACGATCCTCACCGTGCCGTTCCTGCAGCGGCTGCTCAAGGGCACCAAGGCGCCCGACGCTCAGGCGGCGAAGATGCTGTCGCTGCTGGTGGCCTGGCGGCGCGACGGCGGCAACCTGCTGGACCGCAACCACGACGGGAAGATCGACAACCCCGGCGCGGCCATCATGAACGCCGCGTGGCCGAAGATCGCCGCCGCCTTCATGCGACCCCAGCTGGGACCGCTGGAGAACGAGTTCAGCTCACTGGTCAGCGTGTTCGACTCGCCTCCGGGCGGCCAGTTCAGCGGCTGGTATCAGTACTTCGACCGCGACGTGTCCAAGCTGCTGCACATCAAGCAGCCCCAGCCGTTCACCAACGACTACTGCGGCGCGGGCAGCCTGCGTCGCTGCCAGAAGTCCGTGTGGGCGGCGATCGCCACCGCCGGCAAGGCGCTGACCCATCAGCAGAAGGCCACCAACCCCAGCGCGTGGCGCGCCAGCGCCACCGACGAGCGGATCACCTTCATCCCGGGGCTGCTCAAGTACACGATGGCCTACACCAACCGGCCGAGCGGCATCCAGCAGGTGATCAGCTTCAACCGCCACCGCTGATCGGCGCAGCCTCCGATTCGTGAGCCACGAGCCCGCCGGCGACCGCCGCCGGCGGGCTGAAGTTGCGCACCGCGGGCACGGCCAGACCACAGGCGAAGAGGACCAGCGACACGCCGCCGGCCAGGTACAACGTCGTCGAGAGGCCCAGCACGGCTCCCACCGGGCCGCTGAGCGCCTGGCCGATCGGCAGGATCACCACCGATCCCATGTAGTCCCACGAGAACACGCGGGCCAGCTCGTTGGCGGGGACGTCTGACTGGACCGCGGTGAACCACAGCGTGTTGAACATGGTGCCCGCGGCGCCGTCGAGGACGGCGATCGGCAGGATGGCCGCCAGCGGAGCGTGCGCGGCCAGCAGCCAGAACAAGGCGGGCGTCGTGACAACGAACGACAGGAACGCCATCCGCAACGGATGGCGGGGCCGGGCCCGCAGGGCCACCAGGCCGCCGGCGATCGATCCGGCGCCCAGCGCCACGACGATCGCCGCCCAGGCGCCCGGCCCGCCCAGCGACTGGCGCGCCACCTGCGGTCCGAGGACCTGCCACGGCGCCCACGCCAGACCCATGTAGAGCGTGAAGCAGGCGACGGTGATCCACAGCCAGCGCCGCGAGCGAAACGAGGCCCACCCCGCGCGCAGCTCGTGGATCATCGATGTCGGCGCACGCGGCTCGGAGACGATCGGCGGCATGGCCTGCACGCACGCCGCGCTGCCCAGGAAGGTCAGCGCATCGAGGGCCAGGCCCCATCCGGGCCGGGCCGCGGCCACGATCACCCCGGCGACGGCGGGTCCGGCGACCGACGCGACGTTGGTGCTCAGCGCGATGAGGCTGTTGGCGCGCTGCAGCTCGCCGGGGTCGACCGTCTGGGGCACGACGGCCAGGGCGGCGGGGTCAAAGAAGGCACGCGCGGTGCCGTAGACCGCCTGCAGCACGACCAGTTCCCACAGCTGCGCTGTCCCAGTGAGCAGGAGGACGGCAGACACCCCCTGTGACGTCGCTCTCACCATGTCGGAGGTGACCATCACCCGGCGCCGCGACAGCCGGTCCGCCCACACGCCGCCCACGAGCACGAAGAGGACCAGGGGGACCGTCTGGGCCGCGAGCACCAGCCCCAGGCTGCTCACCGAGCCCGTGAGGTTCAGGACCGCGAAGGCCAGCGCCACGGGCACGAGGCGATCACCCAGCGACGAGATCGACTGGGCGGCGAACAGCAGCCGAAATGCTCGTTGCACCGGAATGCCTCCCACGTCAGCAAGGCTACGACCCGGCAACGCTGGCAGGATCCACGGTTATGACGGAGGTCACCATCGACACCCCGCGCGGCCCGGCGCGGGCACACCTGAGCTTCCCCGACCGCGCCGGCACGGCCGACGCGGCGCTCATCCTGGGCCATGGGGCCGGCGGCGGCGTCGGCGCACCCGATCTCCAGGCCGCGCAGCGAGCGGCCCTGGCCGGCGGGTGGGCGGTGGCCCTGGTCGAGCAGCCCTACCGGGTGGCCGGACGCCGCTCGCCGGCGCCCGCGGCGCACCTGGACGAGGCGTGGACGGCCGTGGTGGCACGACTGGGCGCCGACGAGCTGGCCGGCCTGCCCGTGGTCACCGGCGGGCGCTCCATGGGCGCCCGAGTCGCCTGTCGTACGTCGGCCGCGACGGGATCGGTGGGGGTCCTATGTCTGGCCTTCCCGCTCACGCCGCCCCAGCGCGCCAACACCACCAAGCCCGCCCTGAGCCGCCTGCCCGAGCTCGACGCCGTGGCGGTGCCGACGCTCGTCGTCCAGGGCGCCAACGATCGCTTCGGGATGCCGCCCGACGGCCCCGGCCGGACCGTGGTCCAAGTGGCGGGCGATCACGGGCTCAAGTCCAACCTCCCGGCCGTGCAGGCGGCGGTCTCGGAGTGGCTGGCCGCCCGTGCGGGCGGTCGGCGTCGCGGGTGAGGAGATCGCCCGCGACGCCGATGGTCCGCCAAGCTGGGGTGCCGGCGGGCGGGCGCGCCAGGCGAGGCTTGCCCACTCGGGGTACGCGCCAGCACCCGGGCGTAACTGTCGGGTGCGGGGGTGCGGACACGACTCTGTGCGCGGAAAGTTCAACGCTTGGCCAACCAACTCTGCAGCAAACCGTCCGGCCCCCACCCCCCAACTGGACGGTAGTTTGAGGCCGATGCGCGATGCCGAGCCCGCCGCCGCGCCGCCCCCCGGCCGTGATGACGGGGCGCCTTGGCGCGCTCCGGTCCGCGGGGGCCATCCCGACCCGGCGCTCGCCGCCAGGCCGGGGATCGAGTTCCTGCGGGCCATGCTGGCGGGCGACACGCCCGCTCCCCCGCTAGCCCACCTCACCGGGATGCAGCCGGTCACGCTCAGCGCCGACCGTGCGCAGTTCACGATGCCGCTGTCGCCGTGGCTGTGCGACGTTAACGGCCGGGTCCCGCTCGGCGTGCTGGCGATCCCCGCGGATGCTGCGATGGCATGCGCGATCATCGCTGACCTGCCGGGAGGCACCGCGATCACCACGTCGGAGCTGGCGCTGCGTCAGGTGCGGCCGGCGCGCCCGGGCGCCACCCTGGTGGCCACGGCCGAGGTGATGGACCGGGCCCGGCCCACCCCCCAGGTCACGCTGGCTGAGGTGACCGTGACCGACGACACGGGCGCGTTGATCGCGCGCGGCGGGTCGCTGTGCGTGATGCTGCCCTTCAGCGACGACGCGGACCCCACGGGCGGAGCGGGGGCGGGCGCTCCCGGGACCGACGTGGCCGATATGGCCGATATGGCCGACGTGGCCGACGGCGCCGACCCCTGGCAGCAGCAGGCGCCCGACGCCGGCCTGTCCCGCCTCACGGGACTGACCGCGACGGGGCTGGCTCCGGGTGAGGCCGCCTTCGCCCTGCCCGCCACCGGCTGGCTGGCAGCGCCTCCGCCCGGCCGCGTGCAGGGCGGCGCGGTGGCGATGCTCGCCGGCGCCGCCATCGAAGGGGCGATCCAGACCGCCGCCCCCGCCGGTCACCGGTTCGTCACGCTCGAGCTCAAGCTCAACTACCTGCGCCCGCTGGCCTGCGACGGTCGCGAGGCCACCGCGCGGGCCACGCTGGTCCACGGCGGGCGCCGGACGGCTGTGGCGCGCGCCGAGGTGGCCGACGCCGACGGGCGGACCATCGCGGTGGCCAGCGGCTCGGCGATCGCTGAGCCCATCGGGCCATGACGGGTCCGCGTGCGCCGCTAAGGGCCCGCGGCGGGCTCCAGGTCGCGCTCAGCGTCGCGATCGCCCTGGTGCTGGGCGGCTGTGGGACGAGCGCGGTGCGTCACGGAGCCGTCCAGACCACCCCCTCTCCGGTGACGGTGCTCCGTGGCGGCCCGCCCGCTCACATCGCCGTCATCGTCATGGAGAACGAGGAGTACCGCGACATCATCGGCTCGCGGCAGACCCCTTTCATCAACGCCCTGGCCCGCCGCTACGCGCTGGCGCGCTCGATGTACGCCATCACGCATCCCTCGCTGCCCAACTACCTGGCGGTCACCGGGGGCAGCACGTTTGGCATCGACAGCGACTGCACCGATTGCCACGTCCCTTCCTCCCACAGCCTGGCTGACCAGCTCACCGGGGCACACCTGTCCTGGAAGGCCTACATGGAGGATCTGCCTCGCCCGTGCTACCGGGGCGCGAGCGCGGGGCTCTACGCCAAGAAGCACGATCCGTTCCTGTACTACGACCGGGTCGCGCGCGACCCCGCTCTGTGCGCCCACGTCGTGCCGCTCACCCAACTGGCCCGCGATGAGCGGACGAGAACGCTGCCGCGGTTCGTCTGGCTGACCCCCAACCTGTGCCACGACATGCACAGCTGCCCGCCTCCGCAGGGCGACGCCTTCCTCGCCGGGGTAGTGCCGCCGCTGCTGGCCGCGTTAGGGCCACGGGGCCTGCTCATCCTCACCTGGGACGAGGGGGACACCGACGACGGCTGCTGCCGGGTGGCCGCGGGGGGCCACATCGCCACCGTCTTCGCCGGGGGGCTGGCGGCGCCCCACGCGCAGCTGACGCGGCCGGCCGACCAGTACTCGATCCTGCAGGCCATCGAGGATCTGCTGGGCCTGCGGCGCCTGCGCGCTGCCGCGTGTCCGTGCACGCCGTCGGTGGCGCCCCTGCTGCGCGGCGCCGGAGCTAGGAGCGCGGCGAGCTCTGGCTGATCGCCTCGGACAGCGCCGCGTCGTCGAGCTCGAGCGTGGGCCCGAAGCCGATCTCCAGCAGCGCCCCGCCGCCCGGAGCGTTGCTCGCGCGCACGAAGCCGCCATGCGCATCGGCGGCCTGGCGCACGATGGCCAGCCCCAGCCCCGAGCCCGGCTGCGAACGGGCGTCGCGAGCGCGGTGGAAACGGTCAAAGACGAAGGGGAGGTCCTCCTCGTGAAAGCCGGGCCCGTGGTCGCGCACGGTCAGGGTCCCCGCGGCCAGCGTGACCTCGATGGCACCTCCCGAGTGACCGTACTTGGCGGCGTTGTCGAGGAGGTTGGCCACCGCCCGGGCGATGCGGTCGCCCTCGCCGTGCACCAGCGTGGGCTCCAGCGACGCCGTGACGGCCAGCAGCGGGGCGCGGCGGCGCGTCCGCTCCACCGCCGCGGAGACGATCTGGTCGACGCGGACCTCGGCAGGCTCGCCGGCCAGCTTGGTACCGCGCGCGAGCTCCACCACGTCGCTGACCAGGGCGGTGAGCTCGTCGAGCTCCTCGATCACGTCGCGGCGCAGCGCCTCGCGGTCGGCGGGCGAGAGCAGCGCCTCGTCGCGCATGAGCTGGAGGTTGGCGCGGATGGTGGCGATCGGGGTGCGCAGCTCGTGGGAGGCGTCGGCGACGAGGGTGCGCTGGGATTGGACTGAGCGCTCCAGCGCGTCGAGGGTGTTGTTGAAGGTCTGGGCCAGCCGGGCCAGCTCGTCGCCGCCGTGCACGTCGATGCGCTCGGAGTCCAGCCGCTCGGGATTGGCGGCGATCGCCTCGGTCTGACGGGTGAAGCGGGCGATCGGCGCCAGCGCCGTGCGCGCCACCAGCAGCGCCAGCAGCGCGGCCAGCGCGATCCCGGCGGCGGCGATGATCACCAGCAGCAGCAGCTGGTGCGACAACGCGTCGTCGACCTGTGCCAGCGGGAGCGCCACCTGCACGGCGCCGTAGCGCCCCGCCCCATGAACGAGCACGCGCAGGTGGGTGGAGCCCAGCACCGCGTCGGTGAAGTATTGGCCCTTGCCCGATCGCGCCAGCGCCTTGACGGCCCCGTCGACGGGCAGCCGTGTCGTCTCGCCGCTGGCCAGGCACACCGAGCCGGTCGCGCTCACCAGCTGGACATAGCCCTGCGGGCCGCCGAACCC
>DASXCN010000023.1:0-1713 GCA_036491155.1 Solirubrobacteraceae bacterium
TTGCCGGGCTTGAGCTCGCCGGTGAAGTCCTGGTGCTCGACGGTGCGCGCACCGGCCAGTTCGGACAGATCGCCGCGGATGCCGACGTCGACGAAGGCGGGGTCCGGCCAGAGGTCGGGACGGATCCGGCGGGCGCCGGGCCTGCCGCCGGTGTCCGGCTCGACCAGCGCATCAACGGCCACCCCCATGGCGCGGCGGGCCTGCTCACGCACGGACGCGACGCCTGCCTCGTCGATGAGGCGGAGCTTGATCATCTCGGCCGCGACGCGGTCCAGCGGGTCGCGGGCCCGCCACGCGGCCTCTTCCTCCTTGGTGCGGTAGCCGAAGGCGCTGCCGGGGAACGGGCCGTTCTGGTGGAAGAAGCGGTAGACGAGCGCCTCGACCGCGACCGGGCCCTGGCCCGCCCGCAACCTCTGCTGCGCTCGCTCCATGGCCAGGTGAACGGCGAGCGGGTCCATGCCGTCGACCCGCCAGGCGGGGATGCCGAAGCCGAGCGCGCGCCCGGACAGCCGCGGCTCGCCGGTGGCCTCCGCGACGGTGGTCGAGACGGCGTAGAGGTTGTTCTCGATGAAAAAGCAGAGCGGGAGGTCCCACGCGGACGTCAGGTTGAGGCTCTCCAGCACCGAGCCGATGTTGGCCGCACCGTCGCCGAAGTAGGTGACGGTGAGATCGTCGGTGCCGGAGTGCTTCTGGGCCCAGGCGTTGCCCGCCGCCATCGGCACGCCGCCCCCGACGATGGCGTTGGTGCCGAGCGCCCCGGCCTCGAACCACTGCAGGTGCATGGAACCGCCGCGCCCGCTGCAGAAGCCCTGGGCGAGCCCGAGGATCTCGGCCAGCGTGCGCTGCAGCACGGTCGCCACCTCCGGCGGCACGAGGTCCGCCGGGTCGAGCACGCCCTTGGTCACGTGCGTGATGGCCTTGGCGAGGAACTGATGGTGGCCCCGATGCGAACCGTTGACGGCGTCCGTCGACCGCAGCGAGACGATCGAGCCGACCGCGCCGCCCTCCTGGCCGATGCTGGAGTGCGCCGGGCCGTGCACGAGGCCGTCGGCGGCCAGCTCGAGGACCGTCTCCTCGAAGGCCCGGATGAGGTGCAGCTGGCCGAGCATGGTGGCCAGCAACCCGGGGTCGGCCGCCTTCCAGTCCGCCGCCGTCGTGCTCAGCTCGATCCACTCCGCGGCGGGGTGCAGGCGCTTGCAACGTGGCATCGGCATCTCCCTCGATGTGCTGACCCGCCTGGCAGGAGGTTATCGCGCGAATGTATCCATTTCAACGATTAATATAACGAAAATCGGGGCGGGCACCACTAGATCTCGTAATAGTGGATACATAGCTGGTCGAGGAGGACCCATGGGCCTAGGCATCCCCGGACTGCGCGGCGGCGACCACATCGGCGTCACCGTGCCCGATATGGAGCAGGCCCACGCCTTCTTCGTTGACGTGCTGGGCTGCGACCACGTCTACTCACTGCCCGAGATGCGCCACGATGACGACTGGATGCCCGACCACATCAACGTCGACCCCCGCGCGGTCGTGCGGGAGATCCGGTTCTACCGGTGCGGCTTCGGGCTCAACTTCGAGGTGTTCGAGTACGAGCCCCGGCCGGACCAGCGCCCGCAGCCGCGCAACAGCGACCTGGGCGGCCACCACGTCGCCCTCTACGTGGACGACATGGACGAGGCCGTCGGCTACCTGCGCGAGCAGGGCGTGCGG
>DASXCN010000024.1:0-5052 GCA_036491155.1 Solirubrobacteraceae bacterium
GCGCGCAGGTTCGCGTACCGCGGCTCGTTGATCCCGGTCTGGATCGTCAGCAGCGCCGGGGTGCGCACCCGCAGCACCTCCACCAGGCCGCCCTCCAGCTCTCGCTTGACCGTTGCCGTGGACCCGGCGGCGTCGTACTCCAGCTCCTTGATCACCGCCACGTGGGGCAGGTCCAGGTAGCCGGCCAGGGCGACCCCGGTCGCGCCGTTGACCGCGTCTGAGGACTGCACGCCGCACAGCACCAGGTCCGCCTCCTCGCGGCCGACGGCGGCGGCCAGCACGCGGGCGACCGCGAGCGGATCCGCGTCCTTGAGCGACTCGTCCCAGACGCGCACGGCGCGGTCGGCGCCCCGGGCCAGGCAGCCCAGCAGCGCCTCGTCGGCCTCGTCGTCGCCGACGGTGAGCACCACGACCTCACCGTCGCCCGCCGCCTCGCGCAGCTGCAACGCCGCCTCCAGCGAGAACGCGTCCCACTCGTTGAGGTCGAACTCCAGGAAGTCGGGGTCCACGCCTGAGCCATCGTCGAGCAGCTCGAACTCGTCGTCGAGCGCGGCCACCTGCTTCACGGTCACGGCGATCTTCACGCGGGCCTCCCTGTCGTGATGCCGGGGACGCCCGCGTGACCCATCGGGGATCTATCCCACATCTACGGTGTTGAGCAACTGGGAACGGTAGTCCTCGTTGGACGTCTCGCCCCACAGGCGCCGTTCCCGGATGAACGGGAGCGGCATCTCGGGATGGGGCGAGTCGATCTCCCGAGCCAGCCGGTGGCCGTCGAAGACCGAGTCCACGATCATCCGCGGCGCCGACGCGTCGCCGATCACGTACACCGCCTCGATCCCCTCCTTGGCCAGCCGCGCGGGATCTGACTTCAGGTCCCGGTAGAGCTCGTCGTCGGAGATCCGCGCCGTGCACAGCACCACCGTGTCGACTTCGAACTGCTCCTTGTGGGCCGGGTTCCAGACGTTGTAGGCGGTGACCAGGCCCGGCTCGATGCTCTCCACCATCGTGTACGGATGGATGCCGACGTTGAGGCGGTGCAGGTCGCGGTGGAGCATCGGCGCCTCGAGCGTGTACTCCATGTAGCCGGCGATGTCGCCCGCCTGGGTCAGCAGCTGGACCTCGTGGCCCTCGCCGGCCAGCTTCTGCGCCACCGAGGCGCCCATGAAGTACCCCTCGTTCTCCAGCACCAGCACGCGCTTGCCGATCCGCTTTTCCTCCGAGACCACCTGGTCGGGCGTCAGCTGCCAGTCCAGCGACGTGTCGGCGCCCGGGATCGGTTCGTGGGTGGCGGCGTTGAGGCCGTCGGTGGCGAAGTGGCAGCCGGTGGCCACGATCACGATCTCGGCGCCGTACTCCAGCACCTCCTCGGTGCTCAGGCGCGAGCCCAGGTGGACCTCCACGTTCTTGAGCTTGTCGAGCTGGATCTGGCGGTAGTTGGCGATCCGCTTCCACTCACCCAGGCCGCGGGCGGAGCCCCGGAACAGGTTCTCCCCACCGTCGGAGTGCCCGAGCTGGGAGATCCAGTTGACGCTGCCGCCGATCTCCTTGGCGCCCTCGATGAGATGCACGGCGGACATCTGGCGCTTGCCGAGGACCATCGCGCACTCCATCCCGGCCGGCCCGGCGCCGACGACGAGCACGCTCTTCTCCCGGTTGGCGGCCGGGTGGAACTTCTCCGGATGCCATCCGCGGCGGTACTCCTCGCCGGCGGTGGCGTTCTGGGTGCAGACCATCGGGGGGCCACCGATCTCCCAGCGGGAGATGCACTGGTTGCAGCCGATGCACTCGCGGATGTCCTCGAGCCGGCCCTCGTCGATCTTGTTGGGCAGGAACGGGTCGGAGATCGACGGGCGGGCTGCGCCGATGATGTCGTATTGCCCGGAGTTGATGATCGCGATCATCGTGTCCGGGTTGGTGATCCGGCCCACGCCGACGACCGGCTTGTTAGTGTGGTTGCCGGCCTTGACCTGACCGGTGTAGGGCTTCTCGTGGTTCTCCTCGAAGAAGCGCGACGGGCCGGCGTTCTGGCCCCACTCGGCGATGTCGCCCACCGTGAAGTCCCACAGATCGACGAGGTCGTCGCAGTACTCGACGAACCGGATGCCGTCCTCGCCCACCTGGATCGACGAGGGGCCGAGCAGGTGGTCGACGGCGAAGCGGGAGGCGATGGCGCAGTCGTCGCCGACCGCCTCCTTGACCTTGTAGAGCGACTCGCGCCAGAACCGGGCTCGGTTCTCGAACGAGCCGCCGTACTCGTCGGTGCGGCGGTTGTAGAACGGCGACAGAAACTGGAACGGCAGATACGCGTGCGCGCCGTAGACGTAGATGATGTCGAAGCCGGCGTCACGGGCCCGCAGCGCGGCGTCGACGTACATCTGCTGGACGGTGTTGATGTCGTCGGCATCCATCTGCCGCGGGAAGATGTTGAGCTCGAAGTCCGAGGCGATCTGGGAGGGGCCGCGCGGGGTCGCGCGGGTCTCCATGCACGGCGCGTGGGGGCCGCCGTACCACAGCTCGATCCCGGCCAGCGCACCGAACTCGTGCAGGCGGTCGCACATCGCCGCCAGGTTGCGCACGTCGCCCTCGTCCCAGATCCGGGCCGAGACGCGCGAGGTGTCGTCTGACTCGGGGTGGATCGAGCAGTACTCCGTACAGCACGCCCCCCAACCGCCCTCGGCCTTCATGCCGCGGTGATAGGCCTGCATCCCGGGCTTCTCAGAGCCCGCGCCGATGCAGTGAGGCACCTGGTAGAACCGATTCTTCAGCGTCTTGGGGCCGAGCTGAATCGGTTCGAAGAGGATGTCGTACTTGGGGTCGCGCGGCACAGGCCCTCTCTTTCCTCACGTTCCTCTGAACAAATAGGTTCAGGGCGTTTTCTACCGGATTTTCCGGTCAGTGTCCATTCCGACGGCTTCGTGGAGACTGCTCGAGCGCCGTGACCATATCGTCACCCGCCCGGGGCGATCCACACCAGGCACCCGGCCCTCGTCCGGATCCGCCGGGCGGCCACGGTCCGCCACCACCACGGGCTGCGCCGCGGGTCGGGCCCCAGCACCACCAGCCCGGCGCCTCGCTCCGCGATCAGCTCCAATAACGCCGCCAGCGGCCGGCGCGAGGAGATGCGCAGCAGCTCGGTCTGCACGCCCCGCGCCGCCGCCCGGGCGGCGGTCTCGCGGACGGCGTCGAGGTCCTCCTCGTGAGGCAGGGTGGCGACCTCGCGGGCCAGGACCAGCGTCGTCGGGTGGGGCGGCAGCCACAGCATGTTGGCGATGATCAGCGGGGCGCGGGCATCCAGCGCGCTCTCGATGGCCATCCGCTCGGCGTCGGGATGCACCCGGACCGAGAGCGTGGCCAGAACGACCGGGCGCGTCGCCGCGTCGCGGTCGGTGGGTTCACGGGCGGGAGCATCGCTGCCTTCGCGCTGGCGCAGGAGGGACATGGGGCGGTCAGGCACATGGTCGCACGGGCCGCGTCGCGCCTCCCGCAGGCCGCATCGCGCCCGCGACAGGCCACATCACGCCGCCGGTCGGCCACGCGGAGCACGCCCGGCGAGCATCGCGCTCCCTCCGTACAAACTTGACCGCAGAGGTTTGACCCAATTTGTACAAACTGGTATACCTGCGCCCAACAGGCGCCGGGCTTGCGACCTCGCGGACGAGGCGCCCGGCGCGCCGCAAAAACAGGAGGGACGAGGCTTGGCTACTGCCACCGTCGAGGAGGTACAGCTCCTCAAGACGCTGCGCTGGTGGGACGGATTCGTCATCGCGCTCTGCAACCCCGGCTTCCTGCTCGGCAGCCTTGGATTCACATTGGGAATCTTTGGGGTCGGCGGCTCGATGATCTTGTGGGGGCTGTCGGCGACCATCGGGTTGCTCCAGGCCTGGATCTACTCCGAGCCGGCGACGATGTTCGGCCACCGCAGTGGCGGGATCGCGCTCTACGCGCACGAAGGCTGGCGCAAATACACGACCCTGGTGGGGCCGCTGTCAGCGTTCGGCTATTGGATCGGCTGGTCGGTGGTGCTGTCGATCTTCGGCAAGATCATCGGCGACCTGGCGACCTCCCAGTGGTGGCCCACCTCGGGGCTGTCGATCGGCTTCCTGGGCAACACGCTGACGCTGTCCTCCTTCATCGCGATCGGCTGCATCATCTTCGTATGGGGGTTCAACATCTTCGGCCTGCGGCCGGCGGTGTGGTTCACATACGCCTGCGCCGGCTTGCTGATGGTGCCGCTGGCGCTGTTCATCATCGTCCCCTACTTCACCGGCCACTGGCACGGCTCCAACGTACACACGACCTTCACCGGCCCGTGGGGCGGGATCAAGATCGCGCTGGTCTACATGTTCATCTTGGCCTGGTCGGCGTATGGCACCGAGGCCTGTGCCACGTTCGCGCCTGAGTACAAGTCCATCCAGGACACCCACAAGGCGCTGCGCTCGGCGGCGACGTTCATGTTGCTCGTGTGCATCCTGCTCCCGCTTGGTCTCGGCGGAATCGACGGCGTTTCCAAGGCCGTGACGACCGGTGCCGAGGGCCAGTTCTACACGCAGGCGATGGGCACCCTGGTGGGCCACGGCGCCGCCAGCTTCTTCACCATCTGCATCATCGCCAGCCTGTTGCTGTCGATGACCTCGTCGACGTCTGACGCCGGGCGCGCCCTGTTCGGGATCTCGCGCGCCGGGATGACGATCAAGCAGTTCGGCGTGCTCAACCGCTTCCACGTGCCGGCCCGCGCGATGACCATGGACCTGGCGGTCAACATCGCGCTCGTGCTGGTGATCAAGTCCAACCTGGCCATCCTGTACATGAGCAACATCGGGTACGTGATGGCGCATGTGTTCGCGCTCAGCGGGTTCCTGCTGTTGCGCCGCGACCGGCCCAACTGGCCGCGACCGATCAAGGTCGGCAGCGGCTGGCTTCCCATCGCCGCGTTCCTGTGCGTCCTGAACCTCCTGTTCCTGATCGTCGGCGCCCTGGCACCCCAGCTCAACGGCTACGGCACCTGGACCGACTTCTGGATCGGGATCGGCGTGCTCATCGGCTCGCTGC
>DASXCN010000025.1:0-3194 GCA_036491155.1 Solirubrobacteraceae bacterium
GCCTTCGTCGCCGGCGACCGGGAGCGCGCCCGGGCGCTGCACTACGACCTGCACCCGCTGGTGGACGCGGCCTTCGCGGAGACCAACCCGGTGCCGGTCAAGTGGGTGATGAAGCAGCTCGGCCTGCTGGCCTCAGACCACCCCCGTGAGCCGCTGGCCCCGCTCAGCGACGCGGGGCGCGAGAAGGTCCGCGCGCTGCTGGCCACCAGCCCGCACGTCGACCTCGACGCACCGGTCAGCGCGCCGGCGTAGCGCGCCGGCGTAGGGCGCTAGAGAGCCTCGGCCAGCGCGCGCGCCGTGGCGACGACCACGCGCGCCATCGCCGGCTCGTCGCGCTCGCCGATCCACACCGCGCTCACCGCGGCACTGTCGCCCGTCGGGGCGGCCACCCCAGTCACACCGGGCAGTAGCTCTCCCTCAGAACGCGACCACCCTCGTGCGCGGGCACGGGTCACCTCGGCGCGCTCGGACGCCCGCGCCGGGCCGCCGGCGAGGATCGCGATCCCCGAGGCAGCGACGGCCACCGGGTGGCGCAGGCCCGGGCGGTACGTGATGTGCAGGTCCGCGCTGCGCGGAGACCGGACGTCAAGGACGACCGCCGCGTCCTCGCCGTCTCGCACCGTCAACGCCGCGGTGACGGTGAGCTGGTCAGCGAGCGCCTGGAGCAGTGGCCCAGCGACCTCCTGGAGGCGCGGCTGCACGCGGCTGGCCAGCTCCACCAGGCCGGTGCCCAACAAGTAGCGGTCCTCGCGGCGCCGGACCAGGCGCTCTGACAGGTGCGGGCCCAGGAGCCGATAGATGCCGGCGCGGTGAGTGCCGAGCGCGCCGGCCAGCTCAGAGACGGTCATGCCCTCAGGGTGCTCCGACAGCACGCGCAGGACGACGAGGCCGCGCTCGAGGGTCAGGGATGAGGTCGCCACTACTCGCCAGTGTACGTTATTCGTACGCTACGCACGGTATCCGTGCTATAACCGGCCGCGCCCACGTCAACACCAGGAGAGGGAAGTCATGGCAGCGCGTACCGGCAGCCAGTACATCGAGCGCCTCGCGGCGTCGCACCCGACGGTCGAGATCCAGGGCGAGACCGTGACCGAAGCGATCCCCGACCACCCGGCGTTTCGCAACGTGGTGCAGACCTACGCGCGTCTCTATGACCTCCAGCACGACCCCGAGTACCGCGACCTGTTGACCTACGAGTCCCCCACCACCGGCGACCGGGTGGGCACCTCGTTCCTGGTCCCGCGCACGAGCGAGGACCTGGTCAGGCGGCGGGAGATGATGGGCACCTGGGCGCGCGTGTCCAACGGCTTCCTGGGCCGCACCGGCGATTACCTGAACGCGTGCCTGATGGCGCTGAGCGAGGCCGGCCAGTGGTTCGCCCAGGCCGACAGCGCCTTTGGCGAGAACGCCCGCCGCTACTACGAGAAGGTGCGCGAGGAGGACCTGCTCCTCACCCACACGCTGATCCCACCGCAAGTCAACCGGAGCCTCCCGCCCTCCGAGCAGCTGGGCGGGGAGATCTCGGCCCAGATCGTCTCGCAGGACGACAGCGGGATCGTGGTGCGCGGGGCGCGGCTGCTGGCCACCATCGGCCCCTTCGCCGACGAGTTGCTGGTGTTCCCCTCCACGCTGCTGCGCGGTCGCCCCGAGGACGCGCCGTACTCCTTTGCCTTTGCCATCAACTGTGATGCCCCCGGACTGCGCTTCCTGTGCCGCGAGTCGGCCGACTACGGGCGCGGCCACTTCGACCACCCGCTGGGCTCGCGCTTTGAGGAGATGGACGCCATGGTCATCTTCGACGACGTCCACGTGCCCTTCGAGCGCTGCTTCATGCTCGGCCACCCCGAGCTGTGCAACGGCCTCTACACCCAGACCGGCGCGATCAACCACATGACCCACCAGGTGACCGCGCGCACCACGGCCAAGACCGAGTTCCTGCTCGGGCTGGTGACCCTGCTCACCGAGGCGATCGGCATCGAGCAGTTCTCCCACGTCCAGGAGAACGTCGCGGAGGTGATCGTCGCGCTGGAGGGCATCCGCGCCTTCGTGCGCGCCGCCGAGGCCGACGCCGCGGTCAACGAGTACGGCGTGATGACGCCGCGCTGGGAGCCGCTGAACGCCGCGCGCAACTGGTACCCCAGGCTCTATCAGCGCTTCCCCGAGATCCTGCGCAAGCTCGGCGCCTCGGGACTCATGGCGCTCCCCACCGAGGCCGACGTCGCCGGCCCCGCCCACGACGACGTCGAGCGCTATCTGCAGTCCGCGACCCTCGCGGGTCCGGACCGGGTCAAGCTCTTTCGCCTCGTGTGGGACACCTGCATCTCGGCGTTCTCGGGCCGCCAGGCGCTGTATGAGTACTACTTCTTCGGCGACCCGGTGCGGATGGCCGGCGCGCTGGTCTCAAGCTATGACCGCGCGCCCTACCGCGAGCGCGTGCAGGCCTTCCTCGATCAGGACTAAGGGTCCGTAGGAGAATTAGGTTGCGGAATTGGCGAGTGACTGGGCATGGCTGGCGGGGGGCGGCGAACCGAGTCGTACCGGTGGTCCGGCGGGTTCGCCGCCGCGCGCCAGACGCGTCCAGACGCCGCCAAAACGCAAGATCATTCTTCTACGGGCCCTAAGCGGGCGGGGCCACCGCGCGGGCGACCAGTTGGATCACCCGCGCGCGTCCCTCCACCAGGTCCTCGCGCAGATTGGCCGACAGCTGCGCGAAGTCGTCGCCCATCACGTCGCGCAGGTCAAACTCTGGTGGAGGCGCGGGCGGCGCGGCGGGCGCGGCGCCCGGCGGTGGGTCCACGGTGCGTGCCCAGAAGCGGGCGCCCTGGACCACCGTGTCGGTTCGGTCGGCGAACGATGCCTCCTCAAAGCCCGCCGCGGCGACCGCCGCTCGGGTCTCATCGGCGGTGAGCAGGAAGCTCGTCTCCGGATCGCGCGCCCACGGCACCGGGAAGCTGAGCGCCTCCCCGTCACCGGACACCACGTCGTAGAGGGCAAACCGCCCGCCCAGCACGAGCACCCGCCGGATCGCCGCGTACAGCCGAGCACGGTCGGCGATGTTCATCGCCACATGCAGAGTGATCGCCGCGTCAAAGGCACCGTCATCGAACGGCAGGTCCACCGCGTCGCCGCAGACGAAGCGCACCTGTCCACTGAGCCCCGTCAGCCGGGTCAGCCGCTCTGCGACCTCGACGAAC
>DASXCN010000026.1:0-4026 GCA_036491155.1 Solirubrobacteraceae bacterium
GGCCGCCCAGACGGGTTCGGTGCAAGCCGCGGCGACGCTGCACGAGCTCATCAAGCCCTACGCCGACCAGTTCATCTGGAACGGCGGCGTCAGCTTCGGACACGCGCGCACGTACTCCGCGATGCTCGCCGCGACGCTGGGGCGCCACGAGCACGCCAACGCGGACTTCGCATTGGCCTGCGAGTTCCATCACCGGCACGGCCTGCGCGTATGGGAGGCGAGGTCCGCGCTCGGCTGGGCGGAGGCGCTTGCTGAGCGCGGCGATTTCGATCGCGCCTGTGAGCACGCCTCCCGCGCGCTGGAGCTCTCACGTAACCACGGTTACGGCGCGTTCGAGCCACGTGCGGCCGCGATCGTGGCCTCTCACGCGGCGATTGAGCCCTGACCATCCGCTCCCCTATGTGAACGGGTACCGGTGGGCGCTCGTCTTGCTTCCGTTTCTAGCGCTCGACCTCTGGCTCCCGCGCCATCTCCTGCAGTACGCGCGCACGCCAGTCCGCGCCTGTCGACCTCGCTAGGGCTGGAGGCTGAACGGCGGGTACTCGTCGGTGATGAGCAGAAAGGCGTAGGCGCCAACGCGGTTGTGCCAGCGGAGTACGCCCTCGATGAAGTCAAACAGCGGGCGCGGATAGCGGCCGGTGAATAGGATCGCAAACCACGCCAGGACAACGGCGATACACGCGCCGACGGTGAGAAAGATCAGCGCGATGTAGTGGGGGATCGCCAGAAACCACTTGATGAGCGGTAGTCCGCGGCTGAGGTCGTGGTCAGCGTTGGGGTACTCGAACTGAAGGTGGACCGCCTGCTGCTCGTCGGTGGAGGGGTAACGGTCATCCATGAGCGCGAAGTAGATGGCCACCCGGTTACTGAATCGGCTGAGCTGCAGGTTCCAGTCATACCACCAGCGAGGGTACTTGTGGCGGAAGAGCAGCATCAGTGCCACCGGGATGACAAGGACCCCGATACCGCCAGCGGCGTAGCGGGCCTCCGCGCCGGCCGCGCCGGACGCGAAGCTGCCGCCCTCCAGGACGGCCGCCAGAACGGCGATCGGGATGATGAGGATGAGCCGAAAGGCCGTGCTGAGCCGGTCGAGATCACGGTCGGGGTAATCGACGGCGAACGTCAGTGGATACCCGTCCCCGCTCGTCGTGCTGGGCGTGGATATTGCGGCCATGAGTGAGTCTCCTTTGCAGCGTGGGACGCGTCCCCGTGCGGGACGCCGGCTGGGCCAGCGGCTCAAGCCTGCACAGCACCCATCCCCGGGACTGCGCCATCTGCGACGCTACCGCAAGGTCGGGTAACTAGCAAGATATTGCTAGAAAAAAAGTTCTATATTGACCAGTCCGTGACGAAGTGGGCTTTCCTGACCAGCCATGCTCGGGCGCTCGTGTGCATTGCGCGTGACCCCGGCGTGCGCCTGCGCGAGATCGCCGACGTGTTGGGCGTGACCGAACGTAGGGCGTTTGGGATCGTCACCGACCTGACCGACGCGGGATACGTGATCAAGGAGAAGGACGGCCGTCGCAACCGCTACCGCATCCAGCGCCACTTGCCGCTGCCGCGCCCCGTGGACCGAGAGCCGACCGTCGGGGAACTGCTGGGCGTGCTCGTAGACACCGGTGCCACCGACTTCGCACAGCCGCGAGACAACGAGGTCGATTCCAGCCGACCTAAGAAAGGAACTGCTGCGCGGAGGACTCGGACAGCGAAACCGCGTCGCTCACCGTGACCGACTCAAGTGTTCCGCGGGGGAGCTACTGACCGCCGGCCTGCCGAGGCGCGCCCGCGTCGGGTCCGTCCTCGCCCGGATGCTCGCGCGCCAGAAAATCCTCAATCTCGGCCACGCGGCCGCGCGAACGCTCGGCGACCGCCAGAAGGTCGCTCATCGTGGAGACCTCCTCGATCTGCTCCGCAATGAACCACTGCATGAACTGCTCGGCGGCGAAGTCGCTCTCGTCCCGCGCGGTCGAGGCCAGCCGATTGATCTGCTCAGACACCTCGCGCTCCTGGGCAAGCGCGAGCTTCACCGGCTCGACGACGTCGGCAAACGTCGTACGCGGCGCAGTGACCCCGGGTGTCGTGACCTCCGCGCCCGTGTCCAGCAGGTACTGGATCATCATCATCGCGTGGCCGCGCTCCTCCAGCGCCTGGCGATAGAAGAAGGCAGCCAACTGCGGCAGCGTCTCGGCCTCGTAATACACCGCGCACGCGACGTACTGTTGATGAGCACCGAACTCGTTGGCGATCTGCTCGTTGAGCTTGGACGCAAAGGCCTTGGCGACGGGCATGCGCGCCGCAGCCTAACAAAGCCAGCGCCCCAACTCGGCGCGCGATCGCTGTCCCAGCGCGTGAGAAGAGCAGCGGTGAGCGGTCAGACGCCGACGATCTGCGGGAACGCGGGATGCTCGCGGAGCGCCGCCAGGTCCTCGTCGTCACGGGCGAGCTCGGCCAAGTCCGGCGAGAGCTCAACGGCACGCCGGAGATGCGCGAGCGCCGCGTCGATCCGACCTGCTCGACTCTCAAAGCATGCGGTGTTGTAGTACACCGCGCTGTAGGGCGGGTCCTCGGCGAGCAGCGCCTGGGCACGATCAGCGCCGAGCTCGAACTCCCCGGACTCGAACAGTGGGATCAAGGGCGCGAACACCTCCCAGCCGCTGGGGTCATACGGCTTGCCCACCGGCCCGCCGCCGATGGCCATCACCGTCGTGCCGGCCTCTCGGGCAAACGCCGTTCGCTTGATCCCTGCCGGTACGTGGACGAAGGTCCCCGCCGGAGCGTCCTGAGTCTCTCCGTCCACCTCGAACCATGCGTGTCCCGACATCACGACGTACAGCTCCTCGCCGGACTGCGGTTCTGCCTCTTCGTGCTCGTTGATGAGCCGGTCACCGTCAGAGCGCGCGGTCATCGCGGTGACCCCGAACGTCCTGATCCCGAAGTGGTGTCGCACCGGCCGAAACGGAAGTTTTCCGTCAACGATTTCGGTGATGTCTTCCAGCCGCGCGGCCGAGAATGTCGCCATGACCTCCCCCTCTCTCTGTCGACGTGCCTGGCCCCGAGACTAACGACAGGATTTCCGAGGCATGCTGGCTATCCGTGCAGCGCCGCCGCCAGATGGACGATCGTCGAGCCCACGTAGAACAGGCCCAGCAGGTTTCGGAAGCGGTTGACTCCATGTGCGACTTCTTCATAGGCCCAAACGATCATCGCGAGGTATGAGATCGCCTGCGCGTCGTCATGGGCCGCGCCATGTAGCCGGGCGGCGGCCTGGCCTGCCAGGAAGGCCAGGATCAAAGGCGCGTTGGGGAACTGAATGATCGGATAGCGCCTCGGCCAGCTCAGGCTGACCAGCCGCCGATACCCGGCGCCGACTTGCGCCGCCCTTGATCGGAACGTCGGCCCATCGGTCTCCGGCGTCGGCCCATCGGTCTCCGGGGTCGGCACATCGGGCTCTGTGGTCGGCCCACCAGGCTCAGGGGCGTGTCCCTCCTCCAGAGCGACTGCGCCCGGCGGGCCGGGCGCGCGCACAGGGTCTGGGCAGATGTCAGATTCGGCAGGCATCCCTGTCGTTTGGGGGGTCATAGACATCGCAACCCTAGGTGACCCCGGATTCACGCTGAACCTTCCCGGCAGCCGCTCGCGCCAGTCCCGACGCCGGCGCAACGCGATCTGTCTCGGGGCTACTAGGGTCCTAGCGTGACCGAGCACGCCGAGACCCCAGAGCTCTCGGCGCCACCCGTTCGTTTCGGGCGTTGGGGACTGACGCCCGGGCGCGCCGTGGCCATCGCCTACGTGAGCGCGATCTTCGTCACCGCGATGGACGCGCAGATCATCAACGTGGCCCTGCCCACGCTGGCGCGAGACTTCGGCGCGCCGCTGTCAGACGTCCAGTGGACGGTGCTCGCCTATCTGCTGACGCTGGCGGTGGTGATGCCGGCGTCGGGCTGGATAGGTGATCGGATCGGCACCAAGCGGACGTTCATGCTGGCGCTGGCTCTGTTCACGGCCGCCTCGGCGCTGTGCGGTGCG
>DASXCN010000027.1:0-4356 GCA_036491155.1 Solirubrobacteraceae bacterium
AGGGCGTTGGTGGGGGAGCCGAGTGCAGGGGTCAGCCGGTGGGGCGCTCAGTCACCGGCGCCGAGCGCGACGCGGCGCTTGGCCCAATGCATGTGTGTGCTCCGACGCTGGCTGACACGGCGCCGCTGACGTTTGCTCATCTGTTGCCTCCTGGGTCCGGGCACGGACGCACGGCACCCACTGTGTGTAGGTCGAGTGGGCCGGCGCAGCGCACCGGCTCTGCCAGCGCGCGCCGCGACTCAGGCTCCCCGGTTCCCGCGGCGATGATCGCAACCGGCACCTAAAGGCTTTTCCAGCGGTCCTTTCCTCGAAACCCCCAATTCGCGCGGGGTCTCAGAATTTTCACAACGGAGAATCGGGTGGAGAAAGCGCGGTCAGCCGAACAGCACGTTGAAAGGCAGCCCGGTTGCCACGCCCGTACCGTTGGAGGTGAGGATCTCGGCACTCGTGTCACCAGTCGCGCCGCACGCCGCGCTCCCGGCCGGGATGAGGACCTCGGCCGAGCCACTCGAGCCCGCGTCGCCGCGGACCGAAGCCACGCCCACCGACGGCGCGGCCGCCAACTTGACGCAGTACACGCCCATCCCGGCGCCGGGCTCGACGCCCGTCACTCCCCGGCTCGAGGCCAGAGTCCCTGCGGCGTCGACGCTGGCGAAGCTGGTGGCCACGCCGTTGCAGGCGGACGTGGTGCCCGATGCTGTAATGAAGCTCGAGCCCCCGCTCGGGCATGCGGCGTTGCCCACGCCCAACGTCGCGCTGGTGACACTGCGGCCGGCCGCGCCGGTCCGGCCGGTCTTGCCGGTGGCCCCGGTCCTGCCCACGGGTCCCGGCGCCCCGGTGACCCCGCGCGGTCCCACCCGGCCGCGCTGGTTGAAGGCCAGCCCGCGTTCGCGGCGCCCGCACCGCGCGCCCGCGTGCACCACCCGCAGGGCCCCGTTGGCCTGACGGAAGCAGGTGTGGATCACGCCGTTGTGCACGGGGGAGAGCGCGGCGTAGGCCCCGCCTCCCATGGCAAAGACGAGCGCAAGCGTGGAGGCCACGTTCGCGTACGAGAGATGGCGCCGGATGAGTCGCATCGCTGCCTCCTGGTCGGTGGTCGCGGCGCGCCGACACCCTGGCGCGGCCTCATCCTCGCCAACCCGGCGTCCTGGCGAAAGTTGCTGGCCCGGACCACCCGCCGCCCCTCGATCACTGCACGGGAAGGCCGTCTCCCTGCGCGCAGCAATCTTCCACAAATGCTGCCAACGCATGGCGCGACCTGCCCAGAGTGGGGTACCTTTCACAATTCACAACACCGTTCTCGTGAGGACCGCTTTGGTGGATGCCCAATTTGCCAGCGGGGGGCCGCCGCGCCTGTCCATTCGTGGACAGCGGACCCGCTGGCTGGGCGCAGTCTCCACCTGCGTCACGAGAGCGGCAGACGCCGTTGTGAGGCAGAACGGGCCGGGACGAGGGAGATGCGGCGTCGCGGGCGTGAACCACCCACCACCCTTGCCCCAAGGAGCGACTAGTGACCTTCCCCCTCCGAAGGCTGCGGAGCAGCCTCACGGTCATGATCGCGCTCGGCGTCGCCGGCGCCGTGGCCCTCTACGCACCGGCCGCGCAGGCCGACCTCGTCAACACCAACGCATGCAATGGTGCGCCGCTGAGCACGCCGTATTTGCCGTGGGCTGATCCATCGTCGTATGAGCTCGCCCCGGGTGGCGACTTCGAGAGCTCGGACTGGTCACTGACCGGGCGCGCTGCCCTGGTGAGCGGCAGCGATCCGTTCGCGGCCACCGGCACGTTGGGGGCCGCTTCGCTCTCGCTGCCCGCCGGGTCCTCGGCGCAGTCGCCGCCGACCTGCGTCGACGCCGCCTACCCGACGGTCCGGTTCTTCGCCTCCGGCACCGGAACCATGGCCGTGGGGGTGGACTACGACGGGGTCTACCTACCCGCGGGTGTCGCGCTCGTCCTCGGCGGCTGGCAGCCGTCGCCGCTGATGCTCACTACCTCGGCGCTCCCCGCGGCCGTGGCCGGTGGGACGACCGACGTCTCGCTGGTGCTCACCACGCTCACCGGGAACGTGCGGGTTGACGATGTCTTCATCGACCCGTGGAACCGACGGTGACGCAGAGGTCTCGTCGGTGAGGGGGGTGCGCGCGCTCATCGACTCGTACGAGAGCGCGTGGTCTGAGAACCTGCTGCGACTGGCCCGCGAGCGCCACTCCGGTACGGGTGAGGGGCGCCGCCTGCTGTTCACCGAAGCGGGCGCGGCGGCGATCTTCGTGCTCGGGGCCGGGGCGCTGGCCGCGTTCGCACACTCGGCGCGATCGCTGTCACCGTGGATCCTCGTCATCACAATGGCGTCGTACCTGATCGCCAACCAGGTTCACTACCCGGTTGGGAGCGCCTGGACGGCCCCGACGCAGCTCGTCTTCGTGCCGATGCTGTTCGTGCTCCCGACGCCGTGGGTGCCGCTGATCGTGGCCGCGTGCTCAGTGGCCGATCGCCTGCCCCAGACAGTGCGTGGGCCCGTTGCTCCGGCCCAGCTTCTCGCGGGCATCGGCGACAGCTTCTATGCGCTCGGCCCTGCCCTGGTCCTCGTCGCCTTCGGTGCGCAGACGTTCTCGTGGACTCGGTGGCCGGTCCTGCTGCTGGCCTTCGCGGCGCAGGTCGTGTTCGACGCGACGTCGGGGCTGGCTCGGACGTGGGTGGCCGAGCGCGTCCCGCCGTCGGTCCAGCAACCGATGCTGTGGCTGTATGCGACCGATGCGTCCCTGTCGTGCATCGGCCTGCTGGCAGCCGCCTCCGCGGTCGAGCATGCCGGGCTGATCCTCCTCGTGCTCCCGCTCGTCGGCGTGCAGCGGCTGTTGGCGCGGGAACGGCAACAGCGGCTGGACGCGGCGCTCGCCCTGGGCGAGGAGCACCGCATCGCGGTCGAGCTTCAACGCGGGCTGCTTCCCAAGCGGCTCCCCGATGTGCCCGGACTGGAGCTGGTGGCCCACTACGAAGCAGCCGGGCGAGGAGCGGAGGCCGGCGGGGACTGGTACGACGCCTTTGCGCTCACCCACGGCCGGATCGGGGTCGTGGTCGGCGACGTGACCGGCCGGGGGATCCCGGCGGCGTCGACGATGGGCCATCTGCGCAGTGTCACGCGTGCCTTCGCCCTTGGCGACAACGCAACGCGCAGCCCCGGCGAGGTGCTCACCAGGCTCAACCGCTACCAGCTCGCGCTGGCCGAGCAGGAAATGTTCACCGTCATCTACGCGATCGTCGACCCGCGGCGCGGACGGGTCTCCTGGGCCAGCGGCGGACACCCCCCGCCGCTCGTCCGCTCGGCCGACGGGGCGACGCGCTATCTCGAGGGAGGTGGGGCGGTGATGGGAGTGTGGGACGTGGTTTACGGCGACGGCGAGGACACCGTCGGGCCCAGCGACACGCTCATCCTCTACAGCGACGGCTTGGTGGAGCGGCCGGGAGAGCCGCTGGACACGGGGCTGGAGCGGCTCTCGGCGGCGGCCGCGGGTGGCCCTGACCAGCCATCGGCGCTATGCGAGCACGTCCTGGGCACGATGCTGCCCGCGGCGCTGGCCGTCCGCGACGACGTGACCGCGATGGTGGTGAGGGTCCGCGACGACACACTGCACGCCGTCGCCGGCGAGGGCGCCTGGCCGGCCGCGGCGGCACGACGGTAGACGCGCTCGCGCGCGCGAGACCAGGCGCACCGGCCCGCGCCACCCGGCCGTCCCGTTCTTACGGAGTTGTGCGATTTCGCCGCACCTGCGGTTCACCAACGCGCGGCATCCTCGGCTCATCACCAAAGGAGCCTGACCATGACCACGATCCTTGTCATCAACGCCATCTCATCGGTCGTCGTCGCCGCGGGTCTCGGTGCCATCGTGCGCCGCGGCCGTCGCGCCGCGCCGGTGCAGCCCCTGTACGTGACCACAGGAGCTCGTCGGCGCCGGCTGCGCTGAGGGCCAGGCGGGTGACGGCCGCGCGCGGCTCAGGTCTGCGCCGCGGCGCCGCTCTGCGCCGCGGCGTCGCTCTGCGCCGGCACGGCGGCGGCGGACACGCTCGCCTGCGCGGTGACGCCGGCCTGCTCGGATGCTGCGGGTGGTGCCTGGTCGGCGGCGGACATCGCCGCGTCCGCGGCACTGCCGTTGCCCGGGGCAGGGGCATCCGCCGTGCTCGACGGCGAGCTCCCCGCGTCCGCCGAGCTGCTGTTGGCGGAACTGGTGTCGGTCGCGGGTGCCGCCGGGGTCGACGAATCGGTCGCGCTGGAGGAGTCCGTGGCGGCGGGGGTCGCGTCGGCGCCGGAGCCCGAGTCGCCCGCCGGGGCGGCGGCCGAAGACGAGGAGCTGGGGGTTGACG
>DASXCN010000028.1:0-2182 GCA_036491155.1 Solirubrobacteraceae bacterium
CGTGGGTGCTCTTGGCGGTGCTGCGCCAGCCGGCGCGGCGACGACGCCGAGTGTGATCAATGCCTGCTACTCGAGGCTTCTCGGGGTGCTCAGGGTCGTCACCCCGCCGTTCTCGAACTGCCTGTTCACCGAGGCGCCGCTGAGCTGGAACACGCAGGGTCCGGCCGGCCCTGCCGGGCCACAGGGAAGCCCCGGTCCGCAAGGGACGCAGGGGCCGCGCGGGGCAAACGGTCCGCAGGGAGCAACGGGTCCGCAGGGTCAGCAGGGCACCACGGGGTCGCAGGGAGCCACGGGCGCGCAGGGGCCGCAAGGTGACAAAGGGCCGGCGGGGCCCTCCGGCGGTCCGCCGCCCGAGAACGTGCGGGTGGTGGGTTCCTTCACCATCCATGCCGCTGGGGACGGCGAGCCGTCGACGACGTTCGACGTGCTGGGTTTCTCCTGGGGCGCGAAGAACGCGGCGGACATCGGCAGTGGCACCACCGGAGCCGGGGCCGGCAAGGTGATGTTGTCTCCCCTGGAACTGGTCAAGAAGGTCGACGCCAACTCCCCCGCGCTCTTCCTCGATGCAGTCCAGGGCACGACGCTTGGCCCGGCGACGCTGAGCATCACCGACTCCGGCGGTAACACCGCAACCCTCGATTTCGATCAAGAGGCAGTCAGCAGCGTCGAGCAGATGGCGCCCGCGTCCGGGGGCAACCCCGCGCTGGAGACCGTGAAGCTCGCCGTCGCCTCGGTGCATCTCTCGGTCGACCCGGGCTTCTCCGACGCCGGCGCGGACCCGGTCATCGGCCAGCTTGCGCTGCCGGACCAGACCTCTGCTCCGCTGACCGCTCTGGACTGGTCAGCGGCCAACACACCCCCTGCGGGCGGGGCCGGCTCGGGCGCTTCCAAGCCAACCTTCAGCGATGTCAGTGTCACCAAGGCGCTGGATCCTGAGTCGTCGACTTTGCTCGCTGACCTCGCGGCAGGGCATGCCCTGTCGAGCGTGGGTGTGACGACATCCGCGTCCGGGCTCGCGCTCCAGAACGCCTTCGTCACTTCCGACACCCTGTCTGATGACGGCACGGCTGACGGGGGGCCGACCGAGACGGCGACCTTCGCCTTCCAGAAGATCCAGGAGACAGTCGGCAGCACGAGCGTCGGCTGGGATCTGAGTACGAACGGGCAGTTCTGAGCTAGCTGATCGATCCCGTACCATCGAGCGATGGCTGCCGTCAGTGCGCCGGCCGGCAGGCCGGCGACCGCGGAACCGAACCGCTGGGCGGTTCTCACTCTGCTCAGCGTCGCGCAGTTGATGGTGGTGCTCGACGCCACGATCGTGACCATCGCCCTTCCTTCTGCGCAGAAGGCGCTGGGCTTCTCGACCGAGAGCCGGCAATGGATCGTCACCGCGTACGCGCTGGCGTTCGGCAGCCTCCTGCTGCTGGGCGGAAAGCTCGGTGATCTGTTCGGGCGCAAGTGGACGCTGATCGCGGGCCTGGTCGGGTTCTCGATTGCCTCGGCGATCGGCGGTCTGGCGCAGTCCTTTGGCGCGCTGGTGATCGCCCGCACACTCCAGGGTGCGTTCGGCGCGTTGCTTGCCCCCTCAGCGCTGTCGCTGTTGACCGTGACCTTCGCGGGATCTCCTGACCGCCCGACGGCCTTTGGGATCTTCGGCGCCATCGCCGGCGGCGGCGCCTCGCTCGGCCTGATACTCGGCGGGGCGCTCACGGAGATCCTGTCCTGGCGCTGGTGCCTCTACGTCAACCTCGTCATCGCGATCCCGACGACGATCGTGGCGCTGCGCCTGCTGGTCAACCACCCTGCTCCGCAGCGAGATCCGATCGATATACCCGGCGCTGTCACCTCCGCGCTCGGCCTGTTTGCGCTGGTCTACGGCTTCTCGAACGCCGAGACGCACTCCTGGGGAGCGACGGCGACGATCGTCGCGCTGGTCGCCAGCCCCGTGCTCCTGACGGCGTTCGTGCTCATCGAGCGCCGGAGCACGCATCCGCTGCTGCCGCTGCACATCATCTGGAATCGGGGCCGGGGTGGCGCGTACACGACGATCCTGCTGGCCGGGGCCGGCGTCTTTGCCGTTTTTCTCTTCCTCACGTTCTTCCTGCAGGAGCAGCGCGGCCTTTCCCCGCTCGCCACCGGACTGGCCTTCCTCCCGCTCACCGCGGTTCTCGTCGTCACCTCG
>DASXCN010000029.1:0-4640 GCA_036491155.1 Solirubrobacteraceae bacterium
TGCCAGGGGGTGCGCCGCGTTGATGGTGGGGGCGGCGATCGGCGGCGGGGACATCGTGCTCACGGGCGGCTCGACCCCCCGCGCCGCGTATCAGCACTTCGCGGAGGCGGTGCAGCGGGTCGGCCTGGACCTGTCACGGACAACCTTCTGGATCGGCGACGAGCGCTGCGTGGACCCGGCGGACGATCGCTCCAACTCCAAGTTGATCAAGGAGAGCCTGCTGGATCCCCTGAGTGACCGGGCGCCGCGGTTTGAGCGGATGCGGGGCGAGCTCGGCCCCGAGGACGGCGCCGCCGACTACGAGCAGCGGCTGCGCGACGCCGGATCTCCGAGGTTCGACCTACTGCTGCTGGGGATCGGCTCCGACGGGCACTGCGCCTCGCTGTTCCCCGGGCAGACGTCGCTGGGCGAGCGCGAGCGGCTCGTGGTGGGCGTGCCTGAGGCCGGCCTGGAGCCGTTCGTCCCCCGGATCTCGATGACCCTGCCGGTGCTGGCCGGAGCGCACCAGATCGTGTTCCTGGCGGTCGGGGAGTCCAAGGCCGACGCCATCGCACGTGCCTTTGGGCCTGACGCCGAGCCCGATCCGTCGACTCCGGCCTCGCTGCTGGTTCCCGAAGCCAAGGCCATCACCGTGCTCCTGGACGAGGCCGCGGCGTCCCGTCTGTACTTCACCGGGGAGCCGCAGTGACCGACGTCATCGGCCTGGACCTCGGCGGCACCAAGATCGCGGTGGCCCGGCTGAAGGGGTCAGATCTATCCGAATCGCTGATCAAGCCGACTGAGCACTCCGGCCAGGAGGCGCTTATCGAGCAGCTGGTCGCGATGATCAAGGAGTGTCGCGGCGACGAGCTCGACGGCGTTGGGCTGGGCGTGCCGTCGGTGGTGGAGTTCGAGACCGGCCGCGTCGTCTCCTCGGCCAACATCCCGCTGGCCGACGTGCCTCTGCGCGAGGTGCTGGGCCGGCGCCTCGGGGTGCCCGTCTTCGTGGACAACGACGCGACGGTGGCCGCGCTGGCGGAGGCGCACGACGATGACCTGCACATGGTGGCGCGTGACCTGGTGATGATCACCGTCGGCACCGGCGTCGGCGGTGGGTTGGTGCTGGGCGGGCGGATCTACCGCGGCGCCACCGGCGGCGCGGGCGAGTTGGGCCACACGATCGTCGGCATGGACCTCAGCGGGCCCGTGCCCGACGCCGGGAAGTTCCCGCAGGAGGGGTCGCTCGAGCGCGTCGCGGCCGGTCATGCGCTGGACGTCATGGTCCTGCGCGCGGCGCAGGAGCACCCCGACTCCGCCCTGGGCCGGATGCATGCTGAGGGCGCGAAGATCACCGGCATCGAGGCGGTGGATGCTGCGCAGGACGGCGACGCGGTCGCCCAGAGGCTGCTGGAGCTATGGGGCGAGCGGGTGGGCCTCGGCATCGCCAACGCCATCAACACCTTCGATCCCGAAGAGGTGGTGATCGGCGGGGGCGCCGCGCGCGCCGGCGACCTGCTGCTGGAGCCGGCCAAGCGCACGGCGGCGGCCTACGTGCTCCCGGGCCTGGGCAAGCAGACGACGATCCGAGTGGCGCGTCACGGCGTGCGCGCCGGGGTGCTGGGCGCGGCGCTGCTCGCCGCCCACGAGCTGACTGCTGCTGACGCCCCGGTTCTCACTGAGGATCTGATCACCCGCGACACATGATCGTCGCCTGCGGCTTTGACCACGCCGGATATGTGCTGCGCGAGCGGCTGCTCAGCGTCATCGCCGCCGACGGCCACGAGATCCTGGACTTCGGCACCGACCGTCCTGACCCGGTCGACTACCCCGACAAGGCGCTGGAGGTGGGCCAGGCGGTCGCCTCGGGCCGCGCCCAGCGCGGCATCATCGTGTGCGGGTCGGGCGCCGGCGTCTCGGTGGCGGCGGCGAAGATCCATGGGGTCCGCGCGGCGACGATCCACGACACCTACACCGCCCACCAGGGCGTCGAGCACGATGACGTCAACGTCCTGTGCCTCGGCGGCCGGGTGATCGGCGTCGAGGTGGCGGCTCAGATCGTGCTCACCTTCCTGCAGGCGGAGGTGTCCTACGAGGAGCGCCACGTCCGCCGGCGCGCCAAGGTGGACGAGATCGAGCGCACCGGGGGTGCACCCGCGCCGCGAACCTGAGATCGTGTGCGGTCAGATCGCACATGGCTCACGAGATCTACATCGCCCGTCACGGCGCCACCGAGTGGAGCAAATCCGGCCAGCACACCAGCCGGACCGATCTGCCGTTGTTGCCCGAGGGCGAGGAGCAGGCGCGGGAGCTACGTCCCAAGCTGGTCGACGTCGCGTTCTCGTTGGTGCTCTGCAGTCCGCTGCGCCGGGCGCGGGAGACGTGTGAGCTGGCCGGGTTCAGCGACGTGGCAGAGATCACCGAGGACCTGATGGAGTGGGACTACGGCGAGTACGAGGGGCTGACCACGGCCCACATCCGCGAGAGCAACCCCTCCTGGTGGCTGTGGCGCGACGGCTGCCCGGGCGGCGAGTCCCCGGGTGAGATCGGGGCCAGGGTCGACCGGGTCCTCGAGCGGTTCGCCGCGGTCGACGGCAACGGGCTGGCCTTCGCCCATGGTCATGTCCTGAGAGTGTTCACGGCGCGCTGGCTGGAGATGGAGGTCGCCGCCGGCGCGCGCTTCAAGCTGGAGGCCGGCTCGCTCGGCGTCCTCGGTCACGAGCGCGAGACCGCCGTGATCGAGCGCTGGAGCGCATGACAGATGTCATAGGCGATTTCGGCGGCGCGACACTTACGCGGGGACCGGTGCGGCCATACGCTCCGTGCCATGAATTCGATTCCCACACAAGCAGATGAGCTGGCGATCGAAGTCCATGACCTGCGCAAGTCCTACGGCGAGAACCTCGCCGTGGGCGGGGTCAGCTTCGACGTCAGGCGCGGCGAGGTCTTCTGCTTGCTGGGGCCCAACGGCGCTGGCAAGACGACGATCGTAGAGATCCTGGAGGGCTATCGGACGCGGACGTCCGGCGAGGCGCGCGTCCTGGGCATTGACCCGGCGACGAGCGCGAGGACCTTGCGTGAGCAGGTCGGGATCGTGCTGCAGCAATGCGGCGTGCAGCCCGACCTGTCGGTGTATGAGCTGGTCGAGATGTACGGCCGCTACCACGCGCGCCAGCGTCCGGTGGACGAGGTGATACAGCTCGTCGAGCTGACCGAGAAGCGCGATGAGCGCGCCAAGAAGCTCTCAGGAGGGCAGCGGCGGCGCCTGGACCTGGCGCTGGCACTGGTCGGCGACCCCGAGCTCATCTTCCTCGACGAGCCGACCACCGGCTTCGATCCCCAGGCGCGCCGTCAGGCGTGGTCCACGATCCGCTCGCTGTGCCAGCTCGGCAAGACTGTGTTCCTCACCACCCATTACATGGACGAGGCCCAGTTCCTGGCCGACCGCGTCGCGGTCATGCGCGGCGGGCAGATCATCGCCTCCGGACGGCCCGACGAGCTGGGCGGACGCGATCTGCGTCCCGCCGAGATCCGCTTCGAACTGCCCGACGGCGTCGGCCTCGACGAGGTCCCCGACCTTCCCGCCGAGGGCCGCGAGCTCACGGGCCCGCGAGTCACCATCCACACGCGGCAGCCGGTGCGTGCGGCCCAGATCATCACCAGCTGGGCGGTGGACAGCGAGGTTGATCTCGCCCACTTCTCGGTCGCCCAGCCGAGCCTGGAGGACATCTATCTGGAGCTCACCGGATCCGGTGGGCATGCACAGCCGGTCGCGGAGGAGGCGACGGTATGAACCCGGCCATTCCACAGTCCACGCTGGGCCGAGACCTCGGCCTCGTCTTCTGGCAGATCCGCTACGAGCAGCGCGCCTACTGGCGCAACCGCGGCCGCGGCGTCTTCACCTTCGTGTTTCCGATCATGTTCCTGGTGATCTTCGCGTCGCTGGACAAGGGGCAGACGATCTCCACCCGCGGCAACATCGCCTTCAACGACTTCTTCGTTCCGGGCATCCTGGCCTACGGGATCATCGCCACCACGTTCGTCAACCTGGCGATCGGGACGGCGATCCTGCGCGACCAGGGAATCCTCAAGCGCATGCAGGGCACCCCGCTGCCGCGATGGGCCTACGTACTGGCGCGGATCGGCTCGGCGTCCATCGTGATGCTGATGATGACCGCGGTGGTGCTGGGGCTGGGTGCGGCGGTGTGGGGCCTTGACTTCCGGGCCGGCGCCCTGCCGGGGCTGATCGTCTCCCTGGTGCTCGGCACCGCGTGCTTCACCACCATCGGCGTCGGGATCACGCAGTTCATCCCCAACGCCGAGGCCGGCCCCGTGGTGGTCAACCTGGCCGTGCTGCCGCTGACGTTCATCTCCAACATCTGGTTCCCGATCGACTCGCTGCCCCAGGCGCTCAAGACGATCGCGGGGCTCTTCCCCATCAAGGCGCTGGCCACGAGCCTGCAGTACGTCTTCGACCCGCGCCACCATGGGGCGGGGCTCGACGGCACCGACCTCAGGGTCCTGGCCATCTGGACCGTGGTCGGCGTGTGGCTGATGATCCGGTTCCTGCGCAAGCCCATGGGGGACGTCGGCTGATGCCCGAGTCCCGGCCCCGGCAGCTGGGCTCGCCCTGGAGCCGGGACCGGGGCAACCCCCACGAGCCC